>NZ_JBXWRV010000005.1:0-286433 GCF_059613065.1 Ruegeria sp. BHSC026
GACCGGTCCTTCGATTTCGGCGTCCCGATGTGGAGCCGCGACAGTTCAATCGACATCGGTATCCCGATCTGGCCCGCCAAGCTGTTGGCGCCCGTTGCGTTTTCCGTCCTCTGCCTGCGGCTGTGTCTGCAGATCTGGGGCTATGGGCGCGCCTTCGTGCTGGGCCTTGATGCCCCTGCGGGGGTTCCGATGATTCAAGATGTGGCCGCGCAAGCCGCCGCCGAAGCCGAGCAGTTTGAGAAGCGGGACTGACACATGGACACGATTGACATCGGCCTTTGGGTTACGGGTGGTCTGCTGGTACTGGTGGTCGCTGGTATGCGTGTGGCCTTCGCCGCCGGTTTGGCGGGGCTTGTCGGTCTGGTGTGGGTCTTCTGGGCCAAGTTCGGCTATGATCCGGATCGGTTCGGAAAGGCGCTGACCGTCGCGGTCAAGACTGCCGGACAGGTGCCGCATTCCAAAGTGGCGTCGCACACGCTCAGCTTGATCCCCACCTTCATCCTGATCGGGTATCTGGCCTACTACGCCGGGTTGACGCGCGCCCTGTTCGAGGCCGCCAAGCGCTGGATCGCCTGGGTGCCCGGTGGCCTGGCGGTGTCCACGGTGTTTGCCACCGCGGGTTTCGCAGCGGTTTCGGGGGCTTCGGTGGCCACCTCGGCCGTGTTCGCACGCATCGCCATCCCCGAGATGCTGGAGGTCGGCTACAACAAACGCTTCGCGGCCGGCGTGGTGGCCGCCGGTGGCACGCTGGCCTCGCTGATCCCGCCTTCGGCGATCCTGGTGATCTATGCGATCATCGTCGAGCAGGACGTAGGCAAACTGCTCTTGGCCGGGTTCATTCCCGGCGCTTTTTCCGCCCTGGTTTACGGGTTTCTGATCGTCGGCATTGCGATGGTTTTCAAGTCGGTCGGGCCTCCGGTATCTGGCTTCACTTGGAAACAACGCTTTGCGGCGTTGCCGGGGGCCTTGCCGATCGTTGCGGTGGTCTTGATCATCATCTGCTTCGTCTACAACCCGTTTGGAGAAAATGCGTGGGGAACACCGACCGAGGGCGGAGCCATCGGTGCATTCATCGTGTTCTGCTTCGCTGTTTTCAACGGTATGCGCTGGCAGCAACTGAAATCAGCGCTGCTGGAAACCGCCAAGCTGACGGCGATGATATTCACGATCATCTGGGGCGTTCTGATCTATGTCCGGTTCCTAGGCTTCGCCGATCTGCCCGGCGCGTTCTCCGATTGGATCACGTCCTTGCACATGTCGCCCATGCTGATCCTGATCTGTATCTTGCTAGCTTACGCCGTGCTGGGCATGTTTATGGATGCGATCGGTATGCTCCTGCTGACACTGCCGGTTGTCTACCCGGCCGTCATGGCGCTGAACGGCGGTGAAGCGGTAAGCGCGGCCGACAGCACATTCGGCATGTCCGGACCAATGTGCGCGATCTGGTTCGGCATCTTGGTGGTCAAGATGGCCGAGTTCTGCCTGATCACCCCGCCAATCGGATTGAACTGTTTCGTGGTGGCAGGTGTGCGACCGGATCTGAGCGTGCAGGACGTGTTCAAGGGCGTGGCGCCGTTTTTTGTGGCTGATGCGGTCACGATTGCGCTGCTGGTCGCGTTTCCGGCAATCGTTCTCTACTTGCCCTCTCTCGCGGGCTAGGGGGGCGGCTGACCCAGCCACAACTGCATGTGCGAGGCTCTGCCTCGCGCTCCGGGATATTTTAAGCCAGATAAATTTTGCGGTGTGTCAATCCACACACTGCCGCCTGCTAGCACGGAAGGAAAGGCATGGAACTTTGGCATTCCATCCGAACGCAAGACCTTTCATCTGGCCAGAAATATCCCGGGGGGATCGCCGAAGGCGATGGGGGCAGAGCCCCCAACCAGCCCGCCGGCAAGACAGTGCCAAGGGGCTTCACTTGGCCCGCATCAGCATGCCGTAGAGATCGCGCGGATCGTCAGGGTCGGCCAGCATGTCCAAGGGCTCGAAAAACTCTGTTCCCTCGATCGCGCGTTTGACGTAGCGCAGAGCGGAGAAGTCCTCAATCGCGAAACCGACGCTGTCGAATAGAGTGATCTGACGGTCGTCACGGCGACCTTCGGCCTGACCGGTAATGACCTGCCACATCTCGGTGACCGGGTGGTCAGGGTCCAGCGCTTGAATTTCACCTTCGATCCGGGTCTGCTCGGGGTATTCCACGAATATGTCGGACCGCAGAAGGATATCGCGATGCAATTCGGTCTTGCCGGGGCAGTCGCCGCCGATCGCGTTGATGTGCACGCCCGGGCCGACCATGTTGTCGGTCAGGATGGTGGCGTATTTCTTATCGGCGGTGCAGGTGGTGATGATCTGCGCACCCTCGATCGCCTCTTCGGCCGAGCGGCACGAAACCACGTTCAAGCCGGTCCCTTGCAGGTTGGCCGCGCATTTCGCGGTGGCGGCGGGATCGATGTCATAAAGGCGAACGGTATCAATTCCACACATGGCCTTGAAGGCTAGGCACTGGAACTCGGACTGTGCGCCATTGCCGATCATCGCCATGGTGGTGGCGTTCTTGGGGGCCAGGTATTTGCCAACCAGCGCCGAGGTTGCCGCGGTGCGCAGCGCCGTCAGCATGGTCATCTCGGTCAACAGGGTCGGATACCCGGTGTACACGTCCGCAAGCAGGCCGAACGCGGTGACGGTCTGCAGGCCTTCGGATGTGTTCTTGGGGTGGCCGTTCACATATTTGAACCCATAGGCCTCGCCATCCGAAGTTGGCATCAGTTCGATCACGCCATGCGGGGAATGGGCCGGGATGCGCGGGGTCTTGTCAAAGCTCTCCCAGCGTTTGAAGTCATCCTCGATCTGGGCGGCGATCTCGGTGATCATTCTTTCGACACCGATGTGGTGGATCAGCCGCATCATGTTGTCGACGGATACGAAGGGAACAAGCGCCTTGTCGGAAGGTTGCATGGGGTCTCTCCTAGCGGCGTGACAGGTGGATGCCTGCGATCATGCAGCGCACCGACCCGCCGGCGGTTTCGATGGTGGGAACGGACAGCGGCAGCAGCGTCGCGCTGTCCTGGATGATGTCAATCTGATCGGGACGCAGCGCGGCCAAAGCCCGGCTCGACAGCGCCAGAATCAGCCCGTCACGGCCCGTCAGTTCAATGGCGTTTCCGGCGAATTCAGCGATCTGGTCGTGAGTCAGGTCGATCACCCTGCGGCCGGATTCCTCCAGCCGCGCCCGAACGGTCGCGCGCCGCTCGGGGTCGGTGATCATGTCCAGACAGATCAGGGCGTAATGCGTGCCGATCCCCATCAGCACATTGGTGTGATAGACATCGCGGCCTTGCGCGTCACGGGCCTCGAAGGCGATGGGCTCATAGTTGAAATGGGTGCAGAACCGTTCCAACAGCACCGGGTCGGCGCGGTTGGATTTGACAGTATAGGCAATGCGCCCGACGTGATCGAACACCATCGCACCGGTGCCCTCCAGTGCGAGGTTGTCCTGCTCGAGCCCTGAATAGTCGATCACGTCCTGAACGCGATAGTCGCGTTTCAGCATCTCGATCACATCCATCCGACGTTCGCGCCGACGCGAGGGGACGAACATCGGATAGATCGCCACGTGCCCGCCCGGATGGGTCGAAAACCAGTTGTTCGGAAACACGCTGTCGGGAGTGTCGTTGTCACCGAAATCGTCGAACACATGTACGGTCACGCCGGCGTGGCGCAACTGCTCGACCGCGCGGTCATGCTCGTCGCGGGCGGCGGCCGAGGTCGCCTCGGTCGAGTGGTTGGCCAGCGTCTGGAACGCGTTGTCATCTCGCGTTTCGGGATTCGAGGCAAAGGCGTGTGGCCGGATCATGACCACGGCCGAAGGGGCCTGAAGGGAGTGCATCAGAAGCTCCGGGTAATGCGGTCGAAGATGCGGCGTCCAAGCAGCGAGGCGGCCAGGTCGACCATCAGTTTCGCGGTGCGGCCGCGTTCATCCAGGAAAGGATTCAGTTCGACCAGGTCCAGCGAGCAGACCAGCCCGCTTTCGTGCAGCAATTCCATGACCAGATGCGCCTCGCGTTCGGTGGCGCCGCCGGGAACGGTGGTGCCGACGGCCGGGGCGATTGCGGGATCAAGGAAGTCCACGTCCAGCGAGACATGCAGAATACCGTTCGCGGCGCGGACGCGGTCCAGAAAGGCCATCAGCGGGGCCTTGATGCCGTGTTCGTCGATGCTGCGCATGTCGGCCAGCATGGCGCGGTCTTTCTCCAGCGCGGCGCGTTCGGCGGGATCGACCGAGCGCAGGCCGATCATGCCGACGCGGTCGGTCGGCACGGGGGCCGCCAGCGCAGGGAAGGCGTCGAACCCGGGCTGGCCGGTGAAATAGGCGACCGGCGTGCCATGCAGGTTGCCGCTGCCGGTGCTGTTGGGCGTGTGGAAATCGCTGTGCGCGTCCAGCCAAAGAACGAACAGCGGGCGCCCGATCTGCTGCGCATGGGCGGCCATGCCCGAGACGGTGCCCATCGACAGGGCGTGGTCCCCGCCCATGAAGATCGGCACGCCTGTCACTGCTGCGTCCCTGGCTGCGCGGGCCAATGCGCGGGTCCAGCCGACGCATTCGGGCAGGGCAAACAGGTGGTCATGTTCGGGCAGATCAACCGGGTCGGGCTGAACATTGCCCATGTCGGTGACGCTGTGTCCAAGATCCACAAGGGCCTTGGCCAGCCCGGCAACGCGATAGGCGTCGGGGCCCATGCGGCAGCCCTGTCGCCGCTTGCCGGCATCCATCGGCGCACCGACCAGAATGAGGTGTTTTCTATCCATGTGCTCATTTATCGGCGCAGCATGGGTTGCGGGAAGAGAGCAAATTGCTCAAAAAGGAACAAGTATTTTCAATCTGGTAAGAAAAGATGGACGATCTGGACAGTCGGCTGCTGAGCGCCCTTCACCGAGACGCGCGGGCGTCTTTGTCCGAGTTGGCCGAGCTGCTGGGCGTCACCCGGACGACCGTGCGCAGCCGGCTGCAGCGGCTCAAGCAATCGGGCGAGATCGTGGGTTTCACCGTCCTGACCCGTCGGGACGTGGCGCAGAGCCCGGTGCGCGGGCTGATGATGCTGGAAATCGAAGGGCGCGGGACCGAGCGGATCATGGCCCGGATCGCGGCGATGCGGCAGGTGCGGGCGGTGCATTCCACCAATGGCAGCTGGGATCTGATCGCTGAGATCGGCACTGAGACGCTGGCCGAACTGGACGAGGTTTTGTTCCAGATCCGCCGCATCGAAGGCGTCACCCGGTCCGAGACCAACCTTCTGCTGTCCACCCGCAAGGGGCGGTATTAATCGGGCGCTTTGAGCCGGGCCAAACCTGTGCCAAGCTTCGCGGGCGGCTGCTGCCACTGAGGGGGCGGCGACCGGAACGTTTGGGAGGCGCAGGATGAGTACGACCGAAACAGGCAAGCCGCCCAATCCCGAACCGTGGGTTGCACGAGTGACCGCCATACTGGAAAAACCCGTGGTGCGGGTGGCGGTACCCGTACTGGTGACCCTGATCGCGCTGACCGTTCTGCATGATCTGGCCGGACATGTCCGCTGGTCGGATGTCAAGGCGGACATGGCGCAGACGCCATGGCGGGTGGTTGCACTGGCCGTGTTCTGGACGGCGTTCAGCTTCGTGTCCTTGTCGCTGTATGACGTCTTTGCGGTTCAGAGCGTTGCTAAGGGCAAGGTTCCGCTGCGCGTTGCCGGCCTGGCTGGGGCCTGTGGCTATGCCGTGTCGAACTGCCTCGGCTTTTCCTATATCACCGGCACGGCGATCCGCTATCGGATCTATGCTTCGCTGGGCCTTGACCTGGGGCGGGTTGCAGGGGTGATCGCGACCTCGTGGGTGGCGTTCTGGATGGGGCTGGTCCTGATCCTGGGGGGGCTGCTGACCTTTCACCCGGACGGGATTGCACAGGTGCTGCCCATCAGCGCGCCGGTCGAAACCGCGATTGGCCTGGGGTTGCTGGCGGGCTTTGCCGCGCTGTTCCTGTGGCTGTCACGCGGCGCCCGGCGCCTGTCGGTCGCGGGGCTGGGTTTCAACCTACCGGGCGGCAGACTGGCGGGGCTTCTGACCCTCGCGGCGGTCGGAGACCTGCTGGGCGCCTCGATGGTTCTGTACGTCCTGATGCCGGATGATCTGGGGGTCGGCTATCCTCTGTTCTTCACGATCTTCATCTGCGCCATCGCCGTCGGGATTCTCAGCCATGCCCCCGGTGGGCTTGGCGTGTTCGAGGCGACGTTGATCGCCGGGCTGGGGGCTTCGGGCCGGTCAGACGTGATCGCCGCCTTGCTGCTGTACCGGGTGATCTACACCTTTTTGCCCTTTGCGATTGCCAGCTTGTCGATTGCCACAGCAACCGCCGTTGCGCATCGCCGCCGGCTGGGGGGCGCGGCGACCTGGTTCTATCGCGCCATCCGTCCCATCGTTCCGATGGCGGCTGCGGGCATCGCCGCCATGGCCGGCGCAGTGCTTCTGATTTCGGGCAGCTTGCCGGCCAGCTCGACGAAGCTGGGGATACTGCGCGATTTTCTACCCCTGTCCTTTGTCGAGGCATCGCATCTGGCCGGTAGCGCCATTGGCGTTTTGCTGCTGCTTGTGGCACGGGGACTGTACCGCAAACTGTACCGGGCATGGATCGTGGCCATGATCCTGATGCTGGCCGGTTTCTTCGCGTCTCTGGCCAAGGGTCTGGATACGCACGAGGCCATCGGAATGCTGGTGGCCATCGGTTTGCTGGCCCTGTTTCGCGGGGCGTTCTACCGGGTCAGCGGCGCATCCATCTTTCGACTGAACATTCCCTGGCTGGTCAGTCTGATCGCGTTGCTGGCGGTGATCTTCTGGATCGGGTTGTTTGCCTATTCCCACGTTGAATACGAAAACGCGTTGTGGTGGGAGTTTGCCTGGGACGGCGATGCCTCGCGGTTCCTGCGCTCGAGCATGGTGGCGGCGGTGATCGTCGGGGTGGTGGCCGTGAACTCGCTATTCGGACGCACCATCCCCGCGCGTCAGAGAACCGAGATCCCCCCGACCGTCGAACGTTTGGCGCTGGCCAGCGAAGACACCGAGGCGCAGATCAGCCTGACCGGCGACAAGCAGTTTCTGATTGCGCCGGATGAAAGCGCCTTTCTGGCCTATGCCGACACCGGCAACGCGCTGATCAGCAAGGGCGAGCCGGTCGGCGATGAGGCCGCCGGCCAGCAGCTAATCTGGCAGTTGCGCGAGATGGGCGATGCCGAAGGCAAGCTCTGCGCTTTTTACAGCGTGTCCACCAAGTATCTGCCTACTTTTCTGGACCTTGGGCTGTCGATCCTCAAGATCGGTGAAGTCGCCCGCGTTCCGCTGAAGGACTTCACGCTGGACGGAAAATCACGCAAGCGGTTCCGTCAGGCCCGGAACCGGGCCGAGCGTGAAGGATATGTCTTCGAGATCATTCCCAAAGAACAGCTTGCACCGGTCCTGCCCGAGCTGCGCCAGATCTCGGATCACTGGCTGGAAGGCAAGGCGGGCGCGGAAAAGGGTTTTGCCCTGGGCGGGTTCGACGAGCAGTATTTGTCCTATTTCGATCATGCGGTTCTGAAGAACGGCGAGACTGGCAAGATCGTGGCTTTTGCCAACCTGTTTCAGGGTGGCAACAAGTCGGAATTGTCGCTTGATCTGATGCGGTACGAGCCCGACTGCCCCAGCTTTGTCATGGATGCTCTGTTCGCCGAGATGATGAACTGGGGCGCCGGCCAAGGATTCCATTGGTTCTCATTGGGGGCCGCGCCGTTTTCCGGGATCGAGAACCGGCAACTCGCCTCGCTCTGGAACCGGATCGGCGGCTTCGTCTACGAGCACGGCGAGCAGTTCTATCACTTCGAGGGGCTGCGCGCCTTCAAGCAAAAGTTCGACCCGGAGTGGAGCCCCAACTATCTGGCCAGCCCGGGCGGTCTGGCCGCGCCGCGCATCCTGTACGAGGTGAATATCCTGATCTCGGGCGGCCTGACGGGCCTGACGAAATAGCGCCTAGTTCGGACTTGCCCGTGTCGGGTCCTGCTGCAGCAGGTCACCCCAATCGGTGCGATAGGCCATCTCGGCCAGTACGGTTTCGGGCAGGAATTCCTGGTTCTGACGGATCTGCCTGCCCCCGCCCAGACCTTTGTAGACCGCGAGCAAGTTCGTTGAAACCTGCTGGCGCGACTCGATCAGATTGGCTTGCGAGCGCAGAAGCGCGGTCTGCGTGTTCAGCACGCGGGAATAATCGGCGATACCGTCACGATATTGGCTGACGGCGATGTCGGCGGCCTTGCGTGCTGCGTCGACGCTGCGTTGGTAGAACGTCACCTTCTTGCGTGCCTCGGCCTAGGCGACCATGGCGCTTTCGACCTCGGAATAGGCGGTCAGGACGGTGTTCTGATAGTTGGCGATCAGCGCCTCATAAGCGGCGTCCTGTGCGCGCACGTTTTCTTGATCCGCCCATAGTTCAACACGTTCCAGACCACGCCGGCGCTGGCCAGACCCGTGATGTTGTTCGAACTGAACTTGTCGCGCCCGCCCGATGCCCGCAGGCCGATCGACCCCGACAGGATGAATTGCGGCTACAGGTCCGCCATGGCTATGCCCACCTACGCCGATTGCGTGGCCGCGGCCAGTTCAGCGGCGCGTACGTCGGGGCGGCGGCGCAGCAGTTCGGCCGGAACACCGACGGCCACGTTCGATCTTGCCGACGGAATTCGTCCGGACGTTCCCAGCAGACCGGTCATGCGCGATGGTGTCGTGCCCAGCAGAACCGCCAGCGCGTTCTTGGCCTGCTGCAAATCGCTTCCCAGCGTCGGCACCAGCGCCTTGGTGTTGTTCAGCAGGGCAGTGGACTCCTGCACATCCAATTCCGTCGTCACACCATTGTTGAACCGCAACTGGGTCAGATCGTTGGCTTCCTGTTGCAGCTTGATGTTCTGGCGCGCGACGGCCAGAGACTCCTGCAGCGCGCGGATGTTGATGTACAGCGCGGTCACATCGCCCGTCAGCGTCACCAGTGCGTCGTCATAATTGGCGACCTGCAGCGCCAAGTTCGACCGCGCCACCTGCACCCCACGCCGCTGCGCCCCCCCGGACATCCAGTTCCCACTGGGCGTCAAATCCCACCTTCGACGTCGAGAACTCGGTATCCAGTGGAATGATCCGGTTGATATCGGCAATGGGACCGAGGTTGTCGCTGATCCGGCGCCGCTCCAACGCGCCGCCCACGGCCTGAGACTGCGGATAGAGCTCCCCGAAGGCGATTCCCAGCTGCGCGCGGGCCTGCAGCACGCGCGCGCCTGCGACTTGAAGGGTCAGGTTCTGGGCATAGGCCTCGGCCACCAGCTTGTTCAGGGTCGGAACATTGAAGCTCTGCCACCATTTGACCACGGGCGCGCTGCGCGATGTCAGACCGCTGGCCTGGCTGGCGCTGGGGCTGTTGGCCTCCATCCACTGTTTCACGACCGGCGAGTTGGGGCGCACGAAATCCGGCGCGACCGGGGTGCATGCAACCAGCAACGCGGCGCTAAGCGCGGTGCCAACTCACATGCGGCGGCGGTTTCGTGGCTTGCGCGGATGGTCCGGGTTCATGTCTGTCAGGCTCAGATATCCAACGGTCGGATGAAGTTGGCGAAGAAATAGAGGCGGATGTTGATGCGGCGCAAAAACTCGAAGCTTGTGACTTGTCCCGTGTAGATGGCCACGGCCGCTTGCCCGCCAGCGGGGAAGGTATGCCCTTCAGGGACCTCGATCGTAATTTGCACCGCGATGCGCCCGGGAATTTTGGGCAGCTCGAACCCCGGCAGGCGGCCGGAGGGCAGGTATTGCCCTTGCCGGGTGGCCCACCAGATGGCCTCGACCTTGCCGGTCAGAATTTCACCCGGATAGAGGTCTAGCGCGACTTCGACAGGCTGACCGGGTTTGACGAATTTCAGGTTCTGCTGACGAAAGGTGGTGAGTATATAGGGCGAATCCTCGGTCACGAAGCTGGCGATGGCCCCAAGGCGGATATCGCCGACCACAAGGCCGGGACGGACCTGTTGCGAGACGATCATGCCGTTTTCGGGGGCGTAGATCGTCGTATTGTCCAGGAAATACTGTGCTTCGGCCAACTGCGCCTTGGCCTGAAGGATACCGGTGTTCACTCCGTCGATCTGTGATTCCTGCGCAAGTTGCGCCTTTCTAAGACTGGCCTCGGCCTGTTTGACCGCAGCCTGATCTTCGGTTACCTGCTCGGTCCAGCGGTCCAGTTCGTCCTGACGTGCGCCCCCGGCAGGCACCAGGTTTTCATAGCGCGCCTTCTGCGTCATCGCATAGGCCAGCTGGGTATTGGCACGCTCCACCGCCTCGGTCGAGGCGAATACGTCCTGTTCAAGGATTTTGGCGTTTTGCTCGGCAGCCACCAGTTGGGCCTGCGCGTGCTCGACCGCCAGCTTGAATACCGTGTTATCGAAGCGGTACAGCGGATCGCCCTTGGTGATGGGCGTGTTGGGTTTGATCAGAACTTCGGTCAGGATGGTCGGCTGGGTCAGTTTCGGGACGATCTGGATGGTGGACCGCACAACGTGCCTGTTGATCGAGAAGGGCTGAATAAACCGCAGCGCGACAAGGAAGATCAGCAGCAGATGGGCGCTGACCTAAAACGAGACGATTCCCCATACGATGTTGAACATGAGCCACTGCGCTTTGAAGAAAATGAACCAGACAAGAATGATTTAGAAAAGCGTGATGCCGAGGGCGACGAACATGGTGTTTTGGGTCCTTTGGCTTCAGCCTTCCTTCGGCGCCACGGGCGCTTGGTACTCGTCCTTGGCCTGTCCGCCAAGGCGTTCGATTTACTTGCGGATCGCGTCTCGCTCGCCCTCGGGCAGGCGGCGGATGTCGACCGTCATCCCGTCGTGGTAGGCCCAGATGAAGGCATGGACCCAGGGGATCACGGCAAGGAAACCCATCCATCCTATCAGATTGACGGCTTCGGCATGGGGGTGGTTCCGCTTGATCGCGATCCGGCCGGGCAGGCCCATGATGAACAGAAACAGCGCCATCACCGCCGCCAGCAGTAGGATCAGCGCGACGAATGTCAGATAGTCGTAGAAGCCCAGCGGCTGTCCCAGCAGTCCCATCTTCGCGCCTTCTTCGGGGCCGGTGGCCCCGTCGTCAGTTTCCCGGGTCCAAGTCGTCAATCAGTTTGTAGCTGGTCGGCGGGTCGGCGCAGATGCCCGGACCGCATTCCAGCAGCGTCGAACCAGCGTTCAGCACCGCAAGACCCAGCATGATAAAGAACGCGACCTTCGCCAGCTTGTTGCCGCCAAAGCGTGGCAGGGAGCGGCGGTCCTCGACATATTGCCGGTCGAACATCAGCATGATCGCAGTGCCCAGCAGGATCAGGAAAAAGCAGATCGCGGCCCAGGTGTAGTAGTGCAGGCCCAGAACCGGAGACCCATAGTGCCCGGTACCCGGCACGATATGCAGCAGGATCTGCCGGACCGAGACGCTGCCGCCATAGAGTGCCGCGATCAGCATTATCGCATAGTGCTGCGGTCGCGGCCCATACAGCAGGTTCAGCCCCAGCCCGACGCCCACCGCCACGAAACCCACCCGTTGCAGCAGGCACAGCGGACAGGGCAGTTCGTAAAGCGCCAACTGATAGACATAGGCCAGCACCAGCACCAGGCTGACGGCCAGCATGCCGATGGCATTCAACGTACGGGACAGGTCCGGTGTCATCGGCGCCTCCTACAGCTGAATGGTCAGTTGGCTGGTGGCGTGGTATTTCAGCCAATAGACGCTCAACGCCAGCGTGAAGAAGAACACGGCGGTGCCGATCCGGGGTCTTCCAAAGTAATTCAAGGCCATCACGGCCGCCAAAAGCGCAAACAATAGTGCGATCATGGCCCGGTCCTCCCTTCCCGTGCGATGATGCAGTTCACGCGATAGTGGCAGGCGGTCGGCCATCTGGCAAGCTTTGCCGGCGATGGCCTTGCGCGGCCGTCAGCGGCAGATCACCAGACGGGTCTGCCATTCCTTGCAGCGGTCTGGCAGCGGCGCCGGAGGGGTGGCGTCGGTGTAGAAGGCGTCGATTTCGGCCAGCGAGGCGATGCGGGCAGGCGCCGAGCGTTGGAACTTTGACCCATCCGCCACCAGCCACACCCGCCGGGCCTGGGCGATGATCGTTTGGCTGACACTGACCTCTTGAAAATCGAAATCCAGCAGGTCGCCTTCGGCATCCACGGCAGAACAGCCGATGATCGCGTGATCGAACTTGAACTGGCGGATCGTGTTCACGGTGAGATTCCCAATCAAACCGCCATCGGCGCGGCGCAGAATGCCGCCGGCCACGACGATCTGGCAGTCGGGGTTCTCGACCAGGATGTTGGCGACGTTCATGTTGTTGGTGACCACCATCAGGTTCCTGTGGCCCAGCAACTGGCGCGCGACGGCCTCGGTCGACGTTCCGATATTTAGAAACACCGAGGCGCCATCGGGGATGTCGGCCGCGCAGCGCCGGGCAATGCGGGCCTTGGCCTCTTCGTTCAGGTCGCGCCGGTCCTCATAGCCGATATTGGTCACGCCCGACCTCAGCACCGCGCCACCATGCACGCGGTCCAGCTTGCCGGCCTCGGCCAGTTCGGTCAGATCGCGGCGGATGGTCTGAACCGTGACGCCGAAGCGCTCGGCCAGGTGATCAACCGAAACGCGCCCGTTCCGTTTGGCCAGTTCAAGGATGTCGGTTTGGCGAAAGGACAGCGACATGGGGGGCTCCGATCCGAGGCTGTGTTCGTTTTTGGTCGTTTTTGTGTGATTTCGCAAGCCTGTATCGGTGCGCGCCCCATTCGATAGTGCCAAAACTCTGGGGAAAATCCTGTATTCCAAGTTCCTCGACGGGGGGGTGTAAGGAAGAAAAGCGAACACAAACCTTGACCAAACGAACCACGATGACGTTAATGCGCGCATCTCCCGGGCAATATGGAATCACGCTCAGATGGCACAGGACGACACCCCGATCACCGATCTTTTCATCATTGGCGGCGGCATCAACGGATGCGGTATTGCCCGCGACGCAGCAGGCCGCGGCCTGTCGGTGGCGCTGGCCGAAATGAACGACCTGGCCTCGGCCACGTCTTCGGCCTCGACCAAGCTGTTCCACGGGGGGTTGCGATATCTGGAATATTTCGAGTTCCGCCTGGTGCGCGAAGCGTTGATCGAGCGTGAAACCCTGCTGCGCGCCATGCCGCATATCAGTTGGCCGATGCGGTTCGTGCTGCCCTATCACCCCGACATGCGGTTCGACTCGGAAACTCCGACGTCGCGCCTATTGGGGACCGTCATGCCATGGATGAAGGGGCGCCGACCTGCTTGGCTGATCCGTCTGGGTCTGTTCATGTATGACCACTTGGGCGGGCGCAAGATCCTGCCTGGCACGACCTCTTTGAACCTGCGCACCGCGCCCGAGGGGGCGCCGCTGCAGGACCGGTTCGAAACCGCCTATGAATACTCGGACTGCTGGGTCGAGGATTCCCGTCTGGTGGTTCTGAACGCCCGCGACGCCGAGGCGCGCGGGGCGCGGATCATGGTGCGCACCAAGGTCTTGTCGGCCGAGCGGGCCGAGGGCGTCTGGCGGATCACCGTGCAGGATTGCGACAGCGGCGAGACCCGCGAGATGCGCGCCCGGATGCTGATCAACGCGGGCGGGCCTTGGGTGGGCGACATCATCCGCACCAAGATCCGCTCGAATTCGCGCGAAGGGGTCCGGCTGGTGCGGGGCAGCCATATCGTGGTGCCGCGCCTGTATGACCATGACAAATGCTATTTCTTCCAGGGCGAGGACGGCCGCATCATCTTCGCCATCCCCTACGAGCAGGATTTCACCCTGATCGGGACCACCGACCAGGACCACCCCGATCCGTCCGAACCGCCCGTCTGCACCGAGGCCGAGCAGGACTATCTGTGCGCCTTCGCGTCAAAATACTTCAAACAGCCCGTAACGCGGGAGCAGATCGTCTGGACCTATTCGGGTGTGCGGCCCCTGTATGACGACGGTGCGCAAAGCGCCACGGCGGCGACGCGGGACTATACGCTGAAGGTGGATGCCGAGGGTGGTGCGCCGGTTCTGAACATTTTCGGGGGAAAGATCACCACCTATCGCCGGCTGGCCGAAAGCGCGATGGACAAGGTTGCCGAGCATTTCCCGGACCTGCCCGGCCCCTGGACCGCGGGCGTTGCCCTGCCGGGCGGTGATTTCCCTGTTGAAGGGGTGCAAGGACTGATCGACGGATTGATGGCCGATTACGCCTTTCTGACCCAAGGCTGGGCGCGTCGGTTGGTGCGCGCCTATGGTACTGAGGCCCGGCTGATCCTGGGCGATGCAATATCCGCCGCGGATCTGGGCGAAGATTTTGGGGCGACGCTGACCGAACGCGAAGTGGTCTGGCTGATGGACAAGGAATACGCCCGCACCGCGCAGGACGTGATCTGGCGGCGCAACAAGCTGGGCCTGCGGCTAAGCGCCGATCAGGTCGCGCGGCTGGACGCGTGGATGCAGGTGCGCCGTCAGGCGGAACCCGCGCTGGCGGGCTGATGAAATTGTGGTCGCCGAAAAAACGCCCCGCATCAGCGGGGCGGTTTCTGTTCCTAGTCCGCCGGGAACTCAGGCCGTTTCCTCGGATGGCCCCGAACCCTTGCTGCCCTTGATCCATTCCCGCAGCCCCTGCATGACAGCATAGAGAACCGGAACCACGATCACGCCGACCAGCGTTGCCGCCAACATGCCGCCGAACACGGCCACGCCGATGGCCTTCTGGCTGGCCGCACCGGCCCCGCTGGCCGCCAGCAGCGGCACGACGCCCAGTAGGAAGGACAGCGCCGTCATCATCACGGCCCGGAACCGCTGATGCGCGGCCTCGGCGGCGGCCTCTTTGATGGACAAGCCCTTGGCGCGCTGCTCCATCGCGAATTCCACGATCAGAATGCCGTTTTTCGATGCAAGCCCCACCAGCATGATCATCCCGATCTGCGTATAGAGGTTGATGTCGCTGCCCACGATCGCCACCGCCGCGACCGCGCCGAACAGGGCGACGATCACCGACAGCAGGATCGAAACCGGCATGGTCCAGCTTTCGTATTGCCCCACCAGGAACAGATAGCCGAACAGGATGGCCAGCCCCAGGATCACCACGACCAGCCCGCCTGAGGCCAGCTGCTGCTGGGCCGTACCGGTCCATTCGAACGCATAACCGGGGGGTAGGGCGGTGGCTGATTCCTCGGTCATCACGGCGATGGCGTCACCGGTCGACAGCCCTTCGGCCGGCACCGCCGTTACAGTGGCCGAGCGGAACAGGTTGTGCCGCTTCAGCAATACTGGCCCCAGCACGTTTTCCACGTCGATCAGCGTGCCCAACGGAACCATCTTGCCCTCGTTCGAACGCACATACAGGTTGGAGATGTCCTCGACATTGTCGCGATACGACCCCTCGGCCTGGATCATCACGCGATAGACGCGGCCGAACAGGTTGAAGTCGTTGACATAATACGACCCCAACTGCGCCTGCATGGTCTGGAAGATCTCGGCGACCGAGACCTGCAGCGTCTTGGCCTTCTCGCGGTCCAAATCCACGAACAACTGAGGCACGTTGGCCCGGAAGGTCGTGTAGGCTTGGCCGATTTCCGGCCTCTGGTTGGCGGCATAGACAAAGGACCCGACCGCCGACGCGAGATCCTGAGGCGAGCCGCCTCCGGTTTGCTGCACCTCCATTTCCACGCCGGCCGACATGCCCAAACCCTGGATCGGTGGCGGGTTAAAGGCCACGATCGAGGCGGCGGATTCACCATTGGCGATGGCCAGCACCTTCTGCAGGATGGCGTCGGCGCTCAGGTCTTCATCCTGGCGGTCGTCCCAGTTGTCGAGGTTCGCGAAAATCGCTGCGCCATTGGTGATGGTGCCGTTGAGCATCGAAAAACCGTTGATCAGCACGGTATTGGCCACGCCGGGGATCTGGCGGATCTGGTCGTCGACGCGCTTGGTCACGGCCTCGGTCCGTTCCAGGGTGGCCGCGTCGGGCAGTTGGATGTCGACGAACAGGTAACCGTTGTCTTCGAGCGGGAGGAAGCCGCTGGAGGTGTTCGACATGATCGTGACCCCGCCAAAGCCGAACCCGGCCACGATTGCCAAGGACACTGCCGGGACGATCAGCAGCTTGCGCACGATGGCCACATAGCCCGCGCGCATCGAGCCGATAAACCCCTCGAACGCGGCCAGCAGCCCCTTGGGCGGGCCGGACCGCGCCCGCAAGACCATTCCGCACAAGGCCGGAGACAGCGTCAGCGCGTTGATCGACGAGATCACGACCGCGGTGGAAATGGTGACCGCGAACTGGGAATACAGCCGCCCCGAGATCCCGGGCATGAAGGTCACGGGCACGAACACCGCCAACAGGACAAGCGTGGTCGCGATGACAGGGCCGGTGATCTGGCCCATCGCCTTGCGCGTCGCTTCGGCGGGCGGCAGGCCTTCTTCGGCGATGATGCGTTCCACGTTCTCGACCACCACGATGGCGTCATCGACCACGATGCCGATGGCCAGCACCAGCGCGAACAGAGAGATCGTGTTCAGCGACATGCCGAACAGCAGCAGGAACGCGAAGGTTCCGATCAGCGAAACCGGAATGGCCACTGCCGGAATGATCGTGGCCCGCCAACTGCCCAAAAACACGAACACGACCGAGATCACCAGGATGAAGGTCAGGATCAGGGTCGAAACCACATCGTTCAAGGATTGTTCGACGAAATCGGTGGTATTGAACGGAATCGCGTATTCCACATCCGTCGGGAAGGCGCGCGACAGGCGCTCCAGTTCCGCCTCGACCCTCTCGGAGACGGCCAGCGCGTTGGCGCCGGGTGCCTGATAGATGCCGATCACGGTGGCAGGCACGGCCTGGAAATACCCCGATGCCGCATAGTACTGGGCGCCCAGTTCGACCCGCGCGATGTCACGGACCCGCACGATGGACCCGGCGTCGCCGGTGCGGATAACGATATCGCCGAATTCATTGGCCGACGTCAGGCGGCCTTTGGTCTTGATCGTGTATTGAAAGGTCTGGCCCTCGGGCACTGGCGGGGCACCGATCGAGCCAGCCGACACCTCGATATTCTGTTCGCGAATGGCCGAAATCACGTCACCTGGCGTGATCGACAGGGCAGCCATCTTGTCAGGGTCCATCCAGATCCGCATCGCGTATTCCAGATTGGTCAGAACCTCGGCCTTGCCCACGCCCTGCACCCGCGCCAACGCATCCTTGAGGTTGATCGAAGCGTAGTTCGACAGAAACACGCTGTCATAGGTGCCTCTGGGCGAGGTCAGCGTCACCAGCAGCAGCATGTTGGTCGACGCTTTCTGGGTCACGACCCCGGAGGCGGTAACCTCGGCGGGCAGCGACGACATGGCCTGCGCCACCCGGTTCTGAACGTTGACCGAGGCGATATCCGGGTCGGTGCCGACCTCGAAGGTGATGTTCAGCGAATAGGATCCGTTGTCCGACGAGGTGGAGGTCATGTAGATCATGTCGTCCACGCCGTTGACCTGCGCCTCGATCGGGGCGGCCACTGTGTTTTCCACGGTTTCGGCATTTGCGCCCGTATAATTGGTCGAAACGCTGACCACCGGGGGCGTGATGTCGGGAAACTGCGCCACCGGCAAAACCATGTAACCGATCATGCCCATGATCGTCAGGATCAGTGAAATGACGAAGGCCAGCTTGGGCCGGCTGATGAACAGGGCGGAAAACATCGGTTATTCTCCCGGCTGTTCTGCAGCGACGACCGCGTCCACGGCCACCCCGGGCCGCACGCGCTGCAGCCCCTCGACGATGACGCTTTCGCCTTCGCGCAGGCCTTCCTTCACGATCACCGCAGAACCCACGTTGTTGCCCGTGGTGATGTACCGTTGTTCGACCATCTGCTTGTCGTTTACGACCAGAACGAACTCGCCGCGCTGGTCGCGCTGCAAGGCGGCCTGCGGAATCAGAACCTCGAGCGTGGGTTCCAGCGCCTCGATCTGGACGTTGACGAAAGCGCCGTCGACGATTAGGCGGTCGGTATTTTCAAACTCGGCCCGCAAGGTGATGGCGCCGGTCAAAGGGTCTATCCGGTTGTCGACGAACACGATCTTGCCGGTCTCGGGCAGCTCGGTTCCGTTTGGCAGGGTCAGCTTGACCACCGGGCTCTTCTCGCTTTCGGCCAGGGTCGATGCGGTTTCGTTGACCGCTTGAAGCACCGAGGTGAACTGTTTCTCGTTCAACGAGAAAGTCACATAGATCGGAGCCTCGCTGACCAGGTTTACCAGAGGTTCGGTGTTCGGACCGACGACATCGCCGACGCTGACATTGATCCGGCTTAGCCGGCCGTCGAACGGTGCGTGGATCTTTGTATAGCTCAGGTCCAGTTCGGCCTGCCGGATCGCGGCCTGTGCAGCTTTGACTTCGGCCTCGGCGACCAATTCGTTGGCGCGTGAAATGTCCACTTCCGATTCCGGCGTGGCTTCGCGCCGGAACAGCTCTTCCTTGCGGGCCAGATCCACCTTGGCCAGTTCCAGATTGGCCTCGGCACGGTCCAGGTCAGCCTTTCGCGCCTCGAGCGTGGCCTGATAGAGGTCGGGTTCGATGGTGAACAGCAGGTCGCCATCCTTGACTTCGGCGCCGTCTTCGACCTCGCGGCTTTCCAGGAAACCGCTGACGCGAGCGATGATGTCGACCTTGTTGATCGCCTCGGCGCGGCCGATGAAGGTCGCTTCCTCGGTGATTTCCTGCGTATAGGCCGCCGCGATCGAGACCTTGGGGGGCGGCGCGCTGGAGTCTTCCTGCGCCGATGCCGGCTGCATCAGGCCAATCGCAATGATGGCGGCAACAAACCGTCCCGCACGACCAACGGCACGGGGCAGAGGAGAGCGGCACGGCGGGGAAACAGGGTTCATGACAATTGCCTCGTTCAATGCGGGCGCGGGGCCCGGATCTGCTGTCCGGTTCCGAGGGCCCAGACGAAATTCATCGTCAGGATGGAGGCAAAGGGATTATTTCTCAAGCCTTTGATTGTGCAGGCTTGGCGCGTGCGAAAAAAAACGGGGGCCAGATGGCCCCCTGTTGCACCCCGTCGCTGCGCGGGTCAGGCGCGCGTTCCGGCAAAACGTGTTTGCCAGTCTTCGCGCTGTTCGTCGGTGATCTTGGCGAAGAGAACGTCCGGCACCGTGAACGCGTGTCCGGCGGGCAGGGCGCCCAGCGCGGCCTCCACGTCGTCGGGCCAGCTGGTGTCGAGCGTGTTCATCGCGCTCAGCATCTTGGCCGAGGTCTCGGGAATGAACGGCGCGCTCAGAACCGCATAGAGCCGGATCAGGTTCAGGCCAAGGCGAACCTGCGCGGCGGCTTGCTCGGGGTCTTCCTTGAAGGTGGACCAGGGCGCAGCGGCCTGCAGGTATTCGTTGCCGGCGACCCAAATCGCGCGCAACTCCTGCGCCGATTTGCGGACCTCCATCGCCTCCATATGCGCTTCGTAGGCGCGGATGCGCTTGGTCAATTCCTCGATCAAGGCCTGTTCGCGTTCGCCGAATGCACCGCCGGCCGGAACTTCTTCGCCGAATTTTGAGCGGCAGAACTTGGTGATGCGGCTGACGAAATTACCCAGTACGTCGGCCAGGTCCTTGTTCACCGACTGCTGGAAGTTCTCCCAGGTGAATTCGCTGTCGCTGCTTTCGGGCGCGTGGCTTAGCAGCCACCAGCGCCAGTAGTCGGCGGGCAGGATGTCCAGCGCCTGGTCCATGAAGACGCCGCGGCCCTGGCTAGTCGAGAATTGTCCGCCATCATAATTCAGATAGTTAAACGATTTCAGGTGATCGACCAACTTCCACGGTTCGCCCGAGCCCAGGATGGTGGCCGGGAAGGACAGGGTGTGGAACGGCACGTTGTCCTTGCCCATGAACTGCACATAACGCACGTCGTCGGCGCCTTTGTCTGTGCGCCACCAGCGTTCCCATTCCGCATCTGGCTTTCCGTTGGCGTCGGCCCATTCCTTGGCGCAGGCGATGTATTCAATCGGCGCGTCGAACCAGACGTAAAAGACCTTGCCCTCCATGCCGGGCCAGTCCTCGTCGCCCTTCTTGACCGGGATGCCCCAGTCCAGATCGCGGGTGATGCCGCGGTCCTGCAGGCCGTCGCCGTCATGCAGCCATTTCTTGGCGATCGAGGTGGTCAGCACCGGCCAGTCGGTCTTGCTGTCGATCCAGGCGTCCAGCTGATCCTTCATTGCCGACTGGCGCAGATACAGGTGCTTGGTCTCGCGCACCTCAAGGTCGGTCGAGCCAGAAATCGCGCTGCGCGGGTCGATCAGATCGGTCGGATCCAGCTGCTTGGTGCAGTTCTCGCACTGGTCGCCGCGGGCCTTTTCGTAACCGCAGTTGGGGCACGTGCCCTCGATATAGCGGTCGGGCAGGAACCGGCCGTCGGCGTTGGAGTATACCTGTTTTTCGATCACTTCGCGGATCAGCCCGGCCTCGGCCAGCTTGCCGGCAAAATGCTGGGTCAGTTTGTGGTTCTGCGAGCTGGACGATCGGCCAAAGTGATCGAAGCTGAGGCCAAAGCGCTTGGCGATGTCGGCCTGCACCTCGTGCATCTCGGCGCAGTATTCGGCCACCGGTTTGCCGGCCTTGGCGGCGGCCAACTCGGCCGGGGTGCCGTGTTCGTCGGTGGCGCACAGGAACATGACCTCGTTGCCGCGGCCGCGCTGGTAGCGCGCAAACAGATCCGCCGGCAGCTGCGAGCCGATCAGGTTTCCAAGGTGCTTGATCCCGTTGATGTAGGGAATTGCCGAGGTAATGAGAATCCGAGCCATGTTTGGTTTCCGCCTAACTGTCTGCGGGCGCTCTATCAAACCGGATCGGGAAATCCCAGCCCCAGATTGCTATCGACCTTCGCGCGACCTCTTGAGCAGCTTGCCGATGGTGAAGGATGTGCGCGGGGCATAGACGTAATGGGTCCGGTCCTCGGGGGTCGGGCGCGCACGCATCCGGCTCAGGCCGAACAGGATCAGGCAAAGATGCCCTGCCGCGATCAGGCCGAACAGGGCGGGCGGGCCAAATGCGCGGATCAGGGCCGAAGAGAGATAGGGGGCTGCGATGGCGCCCATCGCGTACCAGAACATCATGGCTGCCGCCAACTCGACCCGCTGTTCAGACGTAGCGAAGTCGTTTGCGTGGGCGGCTGACACAGAAAAGACGGGAAAGGTCGTGAACCCGAACAGCCCGGCGGCCAGCATCACGCCCATCGTTCCGCTTCCACCGGCGGCGGCGGTGACTCCACAAGCCAGAATGGCGGATACCGAAATCCACAAAAGAACCCAGCGGCGGTCGTATTTGTCGGCCAACCATCCGACCGGATATTGCGCCAACACGCCGCCCAGAACGAACGAGGCCAGGAAAAAGGCGATCTGGTCCACCGCCAGCCCCACGGCCTGGCCGTAGACCGGCCCGACCATTCGGAAAGATGCCGCGCTGATGGCCGACACGACGACACCCACCACCGCCAACGGCGAGCAGGCCCATGCCAGCCCGGGACGGAGGCGCGGGGCCTTGGGCGTTGCCGGCTGCGTGGCTCGCGAGAGGGTCAATGGCAGCAGGGCCGCGCAGCACAGGATGGCCAGCACGTTGTAGGAGACATAAGAGGCCGGCGGCAGCACCGCGATGATCAGCTGCGCGGCCAAAGAGGCGCTGGCGTCGGCGATCCGGTAGGTACCCATGGCGCGGCCGCGGGTTTCATTGGTCACCTTGTCGTTCAGCCACGCCTCGATAACGGTATAGCAGCCAGCCACGCACAGGCCGGAGGCGACCCGCATCGCGGCCCAAGCATAGGGGTTTTCGGTCAGTGTATGACCGATCAGCCCCATCGCGCCCAGTGCGGTGCAGGCCGCGAAGGCGCGCGAATGGCCGACGCTGCCCATCAGGCGCGGCGCCCACCAGCAACCGACAAAAAACCCAAGGAAATGCGCCGACCCGAGCAGGCCGATCTGTTCGGTTGAGAACTCCAGCGTCAGGCCGGAAATGGCATCCAACGGGCCGACACCGCCGGTGGAAAGCTGCAATAGAATGACCGACAGGAAAAGGGCGGCAAAGGTAATGATCGTGCGCATGGTGTCCCTGTTTGAGCGTATCTTTCCGCGATGTGCGCGCCTATTCGACGCGCCGATGTCGTTTTCCGCCCGCCTCAGGTTTTTCGTTCGATTTCCGCGCGAATATCCAACCTGACTGTCGGTCCGACCAGATCGGCATATCCCGAAGCCCCGAATACGTGGCGGTTCAGCGCCCCCGTCAGGTGGATGTACAGGCGGTCAAGCTCGTCCCGCGCCGAGCCGGGCGGTCGGAACAGCGCGGCCTGAAGGGCGATTTGGCGGGTGAGGCCGCGCAGGGTCAGGTCTCCGGTGACAGTGGCGCCGTCGGAGATACGTCCGCCCCGGCCCAGTTGGATGCGGGTCGAGCGGAACCCGATCGCGGGAAACCTTGCGGCGTCCAGTACCTGTGGGCCCAGCATCGGTTCGCGCGCGAAGGGCAGGCGGGTTTGGGCCCGCGCCACGTCCAGAACGACCGTGGCGCGGCTGTTCTGCAGGCGGCGCGTGTCCACCCATACATCCGCTGATCGGATCGGCATGGTTCCGGTCTGGGGCGTGCCCGACAGATCGAAGGTGAAGGCGATCAGGGTTTTCGTGCGGGCGAGCACGTAGGGAACGGGTGCGGCGAGGGTCGGAGGCGCGGCCACCAGGGCTACAAGTGCGGCCATCAGGTCTCGGCGGCGCAGCCATGTCATGCGATGGCCCCTTGTTGGCGCGGGCGGGACCTGTGCAGCAACGTCAGGATGATGGCGATGTTCAGCCCGTTCCATAGGATCCCGTTCACGAAGGCCAGCGTGTACTGCCCGGTGACGTCATAGATCCAGCCCGACATCCATCCGCCCAGCGCCATGCCCAGGATGGTCATCATCATCACGAATCCGACCCGTGCCCCGGCTTCTTGCGGGGGCATGTATTCCCGGACGACCAGCGCATAGCTGGGCACGATGCCGCCCTGCGCCAGCCCGAACAGCAGGCTGATGACATAGAGCGACACCATCCCGTCATAGGGCAGGAACAGGAACAGGGCGATGCATTGCAGGATCGACCCGATCAGCAACGTGTGAACACCGCCCAACCTGTCGGCCACCAGCCCCGAAATGATCCGGCTGACCACGCCGCCCATCAGCATGAGCGACAGCATCTCGGCCCCGACTGCCGGGCCATAGCCCAGCCCCACGCAATAGGAGACGATATGGACCTGCGGCATCGACATAGCGATGCAGCAGCCGATCCCGGCGAGGCCCAGCACATATTGCAGTGTTCGCGGCGAAAGGCCGACGCTGCGCGCGTTGATCTGCGCGGCGGCTGCGGCGGTGCCATGCGCCTCGGCCGGGACCTGCCGGCGCAGCAGCAGCGACAGCGGGATGACCACGATCAGGGTGATGACCGCCAAGGTCAGATAGACCTGCTGCCACCCGTCGCGGGCGAGGATACCAGACAGGAGCGTGGGCCAGATCGCGCCGGACAGATAGTTTCCGCTGGCCACCAGCGCCACGGCGATCCCGCGGCGGCGTAGGAACCAGTGCGAAATATCGGCGATCAGCGGGCCGAACCCGACGGCGGTGCCCAGACCCAGCAGCAGATGCGCCGCCGACAGCAGCGTGATCGTCGGCGCCCATGTCGCCAGCAGATAGCTGAGCGCGCTGAGGCCTGCGGCACCGATCAGCGCTTTGGTCACGCCCATTCGGTCCACCACCTGACCCAGCCACATGTTGCCAAGCGCAAATCCGATCATGGTCAGCGTGTAGGGCATCGAGGCCTCGGCCCGGCTGGCGCCGAACTGGGTCTCGATTGCGGGCATCACCACGATCACCGCCCACATGCCCACATTGGCCACCGCCGCGATGGCCAGCGTGACCAGAAGGCGAAGCCAGGAATAGCGGCTGTCGTGGATCGGGTGGGTCATTCCGGCACGCTAGGACGCGGGTTGCGGTTTGACCAGTCACAACTTGCCTGTTCTGGGTCCGGTCGGTCAGGCGCAGGTTTCCTCGGCGCCGATCCGTTGCAGGTGCAGCCCGGCGCGCGGCGCGGTCTGGGTGGCGTGCCAACTGACCGGGGGCAGGGCGCGGGCGCGGCGGCGGGTCAGGGTCCAGCGGCGGGTCTGGCCCGTGTGCGCCGGGGCCATGTGCCAGCGTGTCTCGATCCCCTGCGCGCCGCCCTCACCCGGGGTCAGCAGTAGGCCCAGCGGGGCCTGACCCATCGTGCCCCCCTGTTCGGCGGCCAGATGCATCCGTCGCACCGGCGTCAGACCCGGTGCCCCCGGCAGATCGCCGATCACCAACGGCACCGCCCCGCTGCGCAGTGCCTCTTCGATGCACCACAGCAGGTCCTCGGCCCGGGTGGGGCGGACGAATAGGAACCGGGCGGGATCGGCAAAGGTCATCATGCCGTCGGGGTTCAGCTGATCGGCCTCCCACGCGGGCGAGATCCACAGAACCGGCCCCTGCGCCTGACCGGCCAGCCACATGGCAAAGCTGCGCCGCGCGGGGCCGCAGGCCTCGTGCACGCGGGTCAGTTGCAGCGAAATCTCATCATGCAGGGTTAGCCCCGGCGCCGCGCGCGCCGGTTTGCGGCCAAGAAGATGCGTGGACATGGCCGAATGCTAGCATGTTCCTGATTTGTTCTCAATCCCGAAAGCCGCCATTCAGCGCGATAGGATCATCCGGCCGTCGGCAAACTGGATGTTGGAAAAATGCTGCAGATAGTCCATGCCCAGCAGGGATTGGTCCATGTCGCCCTCGTTGACCCAGGCCGACACGTTGCGATCCGCGATGGGGCCCAATTCGAGGCTGTCCAGCCGCACAGGGGCGGTGCGCACCAGGCCATTGGCCGTGGCTGCGCGGCCCACGAAATTCATACTGTCCGGATCGATCCCCACGCGTTTCGCGTCACGGGGGCTCAGCACGATCTGGCTGGCGCCGGTATCCACCAAGAAGGTGACCGGTTTGCCGTTCACCAGCATCGGCAGATAGTAGTGCCCGTCAAACGATCGCGGCACCTCGATCACGTTTCCGGCCACGGCCAGTTGCGGTGTGGTGCCCACGGTCGAGCGGATGTCATCCCAAAGGCCCACCACGGCGATGACGCCGATGAAGATGAAGACCCAGGCCATGACCATTTGCAGGGTCTTGCCCAGCGACTGGCGGTTCTGGGTGAACAACCACAGCAGCAGCGCCCCGCCGAGCAGAGCCAGATAGGTCAGCCGTCCAAGATCATAACCATCCATCAGTACACCCAAAACCGCTTCATACCATCGGAATATGGGGGGTCAGGCGGCAAAACCAAAGGCCTTGAGGCCATCCAGGATGAACTGCACCGACAGCGCCGCAAGCAACATGCCCAGCAACCGCGTCAGCACGGTCAACCCAGTCTTGCCGAGAATGCGCGCGATCAGGCCGCTGGACAGGAAGAACAGCAAGACAACTGCCATCACGGCAAGCATCACGCCGACAGCCGCAGCGATGCCCTGAATGCCGGGGTGCTCACCGGCCAGCAGGATGATCGTTGCGATCGATCCGGGCCCGGCCACCAGCGGAATGGCCAGCGGAAAGACTGAGGGGTCAGGATGCTCTTCCTCTTCCGCACGGTCCTCGCGCCGTTTGTTGCGCCGCTCGAACAGCATGTCGAGCGCGGTCAGAAACAGCAATGCGCCGCCAGCGACCTTGAAGGCCTCCATCGAGATGCCGACAAAGCCGAGAACCGCCTCGCCGAAAGCGGCGAAGGCGATAAGGATGCCCGAAGCGGTCAGGCACGTGCGGTAGGCGACGCGGCGACGGGTGGCTGGGTCCATTCCTTGCGTCAGCGCGACGAAGATCGGTGCGGTGCCAAAGGGGTCGATCACAACGAACAAGGTTGTGAACGCGGTTATGAAGAATGCCATTTCGATCATGCGGCAGCCTCGGCGCTTTCGAGCCGTTCGGCGGCGGCGACCCACAGCGCTTCGGCGCGCTGTATGGCCTCGACCACCTCGGCAAACTTGCGGTTCCAGGTTTCCAGGTCACCGATCCGGTCATCTTCGTACAAGGACGGGTCGGACAGTTTGGCCGAGAGCTTTTCGTGCATCTCGGTCAGCTTCTCCAGCCGTTCCTCGCATTTCCGCAGGTCGGCCCGCAACGCCAGGATGGTATCGCGAGAGGCACGTTTGGGTTTGGCGGCCGGCTTTTCCCGCGTCGGCGGCTTGTCGCGCGCCAGCAGCATCTGGCGATAGGCTTCCAGGTCGCCGTCGAAGGGTTTGACCGTGCCGTCCGAGACCAGCCACAGCCGATCGGCCACCAGCCCCAGCAAGTGCATGTCGTGACTGACCAGAACCACAGCACCGGAATAGGCGGTCAGCGCTTCGACCAGCGCCTCGCGGCTTTCGATGTCGAGGTGGTTGGTGGGTTCGTCGAGGATCAGCATGTGCGGCGCGTCGATCGTGGCAATCAGCAGCGACAGCCGCGCCTTCTGCCCGCCCGACAGGCGGCCCACCTCGGTTTCGGCCTGATCTGCGCCAAGGCCGAACCCCGCCAGGCGCGCGCGCAGTTGGGCCGGGGTTTCGGTCGGACGCAGGCGCCGCAGGTGATCCAGCGGGGTTTCGTCCACATGCAGCTCGTCCACCTGATGCTGGGCGAAATACCCGATGCGCAACTTGCTGCTGCGGGTCATCTTGCCCGCCATCAGCGGCAGCCGGTCCGACAGCAGCTTGGACAAGGTCGATTTGCCTTGCCCGTTCTTTCCCAACAGAGCGATCCGGTCGTCTTGATCGATGCGCAGGTTCAGGCGGCGCAGCACCTCGGTATCGCCGTAGCCGGTCACGCCGCCCTCGATCTGGATGATCGGCGGCGACAGTTCCTCGGGTTCGGGGAATGAAAAGGCGCGCAAGGCGGCCTCTTGCGGGGTCGAGATCAACTGGATGCGTTCAATCATCTTCAGCCGCGATTGTGCCTGAACGGCCTTGGACGCCTTGTAGCGGAACCGGTCAACGAAGCTCTGCAAATGGGCGATGCGGGCCTTGGCTTTGGCGTTTTGGGCTTCGGCCTGGGCCAGACGTTCGGCACGGCGGGCGGCGAACTTGTCATAGGGGACCGCGTAATAGGTCAACTGGCGGTCTTCCAGATGCAGGATCGAACCGACCGCGCGGTTCAGCAGGCCCCGGTCGTGGCTGATGACGATCACCGTATGCGGATATTTCGCCAGATAGCTTTCCAGCCACAGCGCGCCTTCAAGGTCCAGATAGTTGGTTGGTTCGTCCAGCAGCAGCAGGTCGGGCCGGGAAAACAGCACGGCGGCCAGCGCGACACGCATCCGCCAGCCGCCGGAAAAGGCCGAGCAGGGCATCTGTTGCTCGTCATCGTCAAAGCCGAGGCCCTTGAGGATCGACGAGGCGCGGGCCTCGGCCGACCAGGCGTCGATATCGGCCAGCCGGGTCTGGATCTCGGCGATGCGGGTCGGATCGCTTGCGGTTTCGGCCTCGGCCATCAGGGTGGTCCGTTCGGTATCGGCTGCCAGGACCGTGTCGATCAGCGATACGTTTGACGACGGAACCTCTTGCGAAACACCACCGATCCGCGCGCGGCGGGGCAGGGTGATGCTGCCCGATTCCGGCGCCAGCTCGCCCCGGATCAGGCGGAACAGCGTGGTCTTGCCTGTGCCGTTGCGGCCGACCAGACCGACCTTGTGGCCTTCTGGAATGGTGGCGCTGGCGCCCTCGAACAGGGGGCGGCCCTCGACCGCATAGGTGATGTTTTCGATCCTTAGCATGAGTGCGGTGTGGCGCAGGGCTCGGGAAGTGTCAATTGCGTGCTCAACAAGAGGCTTTCCAACCGCTGCGGTCCATGTTAGGCGGCGCGCGGTATATTCCGGCGCGGATCAGTTCGCGCCGTCAGATTAAGGAGACGCCCGCATGGCACTGGAACGCACTTTCTCGATCATCAAGCCCGACGCAACCCGCCGCAACCTGACCGGCAAGATCAACGCCAAGCTGGAAGAAGCCGGCCTGCGCATCATCGCGCAGAAGCGCATCCACATGACCAAGGAACAGGCCGGCAAGTTCTACGAAGTCCACAAGGACCGTCCGTTCTATGACGAGCTGTGCGAATTCATGTCGTCGGCTCCGGTTGTGGTGCAGGTTCTGGAAGGCGAGAACGCCATCGCCAAGAACCGCGAAGTCATGGGCGCCACCAACCCGGCAGACGCGGCCCCCGGCACCATCCGCGCCGAGTTCGCGGAATCGGTGGGTGAAAACTCGGTCCACGGTTCGGACGCACCGGAAACTGCAGCCGTCGAGATCGCTTATTTCTTCTCGGGCATCGAGCTGGTCGGCTAAGCCGTCAGTCATTTGACATCGAAGAGGGTCGCGCCCGCTGCCGGATGCGGCCCTTTTTCGTGCCGCGTCAGCCCTCGGGCGTAAGGTCAGAGGCCGAGACGCGCACGCCGACGGCGTCCAACTCGGCGACTAGTTTCGAGACGGGCGCCGTTTTCGCGCCGGCCTTGATGCGGTCGAACCTTGCGCGCAGGGCCTTTTTCTCGTCGCCCTTGCAATCGTTCCATGGGCGGCCCTGCAATCCCATGACCAGAACGTAGTATCCGATGAAATGCGGGCGGGTTCCGGCCTCGATCAGCCTTGCATAAGCAGCATCGGCGCCCAGTTCGCGCAGTTCCTCGGCCGAGTGGATACCGGCGCGGGCGCAGGCCTGTTCAAAGGCGGGACCGAGATTGCGGATCGAGGACACGGGGCTGGGCATGGCGTCTGTCTAGCGGCGGTCGGTGGCGATGTCACGCTTGTCCGAGGTCTCGGCCTGAGATACCCAAGGCGGGGGAGCATACGGCAGGGGAGGACGGAATGAACGCATTGGATGTGGCACAGGCGGCGCGGCAGCTTGATCTGACCGATCCGCCCGAGGGGTTCGTCGAAAATCCGTTTCCGTTTTACGACGCGCTGCTGGCCCATGCGCCGGTTCTGCCGCAGCCGGACGGGTCGGTTTTGTTGAGCCGTCACCGGGATCTGGACCGGATTTATCGCGATACCAAGCTGTATTCGTCGGACAAGAAGGCTGCGTTCGGCCCGAAATTTGGCGTGGGATCCCCTCTGTTCGAGCATCACACGACCTCGCTGGTGTTTTCCGATCCGCCTTTGCATACGCGGGTGCGCAAGATCATGACATCGGCGCTGACCCCGCGCGCGATTGCCCGGATGGAGCCGGGTCTGATCGAGACGGTGGATCATCTGCTGGACGCGATGGCCGGAAAACCCAAGGTCGATCTGATCGAGGATTTCGCTTCGACCATTCCGATCCAGATCATCGGCAACCTACTGGACGTTCCGATGGAGGAACGCGGGCCGCTGCGCGACTGGTCGCTGTCCATTCTGGGCGCGCTGGAGCCGGCGCTGACCGAGGAACAGCTGGCGCGGGGCCATGCGGCGGTCGAGGAGTTCAAGGCATACCTGATCGACCTCGTCGCGCGGCGGCGGGCGTCGCCGGGCGATCCCGAGACCGACGTGCTGACCCGGCTGATCCGGGGCGAGGGGGCGGACGAAAAACTCAGCGAGACCGAGCTTTTGCAGAACTGCATCTTCATCCTGAATGCGGGGCACGAGACCACGACGAACCTGATCGGCAACGGTCTGGCGCTTCTGAACGACCACTCGGAGCAGAAACAGCGCCTGCTGGACGACCCCGAGCTGATCACGCCAGCGGTCGAGGAAATCCTGCGCTTTCGCTCGCCCAACCAGTTCGGAAACCGCGAGACGACCGAGGATATCGAGATGGACGGGCTGACGATCCCGGCGGGCACCAACCTGCACCTGTGCATCGGCGCGGCGAACCGCGACCCCGAGGTGTTCGACGACCCGACGCGGTTCGACATCACGCGCAAGCCAAACCGGCACCTGGCCTTTGCAGGTGGGCCGCATGTTTGCGTCGGGCTGACGCTGGCGCGGATGGAAGGGCGCATCGCCATCGGACGACTGCTGGCGCGGTTCCCAGGCTATCGCCTGTTGAACGGGCGGGTGCGGGGCGGGCGGATCCGGTTCCGCGGATACGCCTCGCTGCCCGCGGAATTGTAGGCGGGGTCGTTGGAGGCGCGGCGGATCAGGATTTCGACAGGTTCAGCGTGACTTCCAGCCCCGGATCGGCGTTGCGGGCGCTGAAAGTGCCGCCATGCATCCGCGCGATGGCCGCCACCAGCGCCAGCCCCAGGCCCGAGTTGCGGCTGCTGCGGGCCGGGTCCAGCGTGACGAAGGGCTGGTCCAGCCGGCCCAGATCGGGTTCAGGCACGCCGGGACCCATGTCGCGGACGCTCAGCCTAGCGTGCCTGTCGAGGTCTCCCAACTCCACCTTGATGCTGGTGCCCTCGGGCGCGTAGCGCAGGGCGTTTTCCAGCAGGTTGGACAGCGCCTGAGACAGAAGCGGCCGGTGGCCGAGGATAGGGGGCGCGGTGCCGGTCAGGCTGATTTCAACGCCCTGATCCGCGGCGACGGGTTCATAGAGCTCGACCACGTCAGCAGCCAGTTGACCAAGATCGACCTGTTCGAACTGCTCGCGGCCCAGCCCGGCCTCGGCCCGCGAAATCTCGGTCAGTTGCCCCAGGACCCGAAGAATATGGTCGATCTCGGCCGTGGCGCGGGCGGTGTCGGCCTCGCGTTCGCTGTCGTTTCGCTGGCTGTCGCCCAGCGCCTCGACCCGCTGCCGGAGCCGCGACAGCGGCGACCGCAGATCATGGGCGATGGAGTTGGACGTGGTCCGCAAATTGTTCACCAGGTCCTCGATCCGGTCCAGCATGGCGTTGAGCATGGCCGAAACCTGATCGAACTCGTCGCCGGTGCCGCGCTGAGGCATTCTCTGCGTCAGGTCGCCCGACATGATGGAATCGGCCGTATCGGCGATGTCCCGCAGCCGGGAAAAAACCAGCCGGGTCAGTAGCCAGCCCGTCAGGATACTCAGCGCCAGGGCGGCCCCCAGCGCCAGCGCGACCGATTGGAACAGAACCCTGTCGAACTGTTGCCGGGCCAGCGCATCGCGGCCCACCAACAAACGCTCGCCGCCGCGCAGGCGGATGGATGCGGCCGAGACCGGAACCATCTCATTCGTCTCGGTTTTTCGCAATTCCAGTTCGGTCCAGCCGCTGCCCGGTGTCACGCCCTCGGGCCAACGGGCAAGATTGCCCGCAAGGACATTGCCGAACCGGTCGGTCAGCAGATACAGCGCATCGCGCTCTGACGCCGAGGGCAGGCGGCGCTCGATGGCCGTCATCAGCCCGATCAGACCGCGCCGTTCGTATTCGTCGGCCAGCCCGGTCAGTTCGGCCGACACGACCGAGCGTGTCTCGCCGTCGATTGTCCGGGTCGCCGTCACATAGACCAGCGCCAGCACCGTTGCGGTCAGCAGCGCGCTGAGCACCATGCTGAGCAGCACCAGCCGGGTGCGGGAATTGTGAAACGAAAATCTAAGCTGTGCCATCGGACATCATGTACCCCGCGCCGCGCACGGTTTCGATCAGGGGGGGCTCGCCGGGATCGTCCAGCTGTTTGCGCAGTTTCGAGATATGCACGTCGACGACGTTGGTGTTGGGGTCGAAATGATAGTCCCAGACGCCTTCCAGCAGCATCGTGCGCGACACCACCCGGTTCTTGCGCCGCAAGAAGAACTCGAGAATCTGGAATTCGCGCGGGGTCAGGGTGATCTCGCGCCCGTTGCGGGTCACCTTGCGGGTCAGAAGGTTCATCTCGAGGTCGCGGCACCTGAGGGTCGGGGTCTCTTCGGATTCCTGAGGACGGCGCAGCAGCGCCTCGATCCGGGCATGGAGTTCCTGGAACGAGAACGGCTTGACCAGATAGTCGTCGGCGCCGGCGCGCAGGCCCTTGACCCGCTCGTCCACCGCGCTCATGGCGGTCAGCATCAGAACGGGGGTCTTGATCCCGGCTGCGCGCAGCGATTTCACCAGCGCCAGCCCGTCCAGTTCGGGCAGCATCCGGTCCAGGACGATTGCGTCGAACCCGCCATCGGTAGCGTGATACAGCCCGTCGCGCCCGTTGGTGGCGGTTTCGATGGCATAGCCTTCCTCGGCAAACCCCTTGGCGATGAATTCCCGCGTGTCCCCGTCGTCTTCAACGATCAACAAACGTCTGCTCATGGTCGGATATCCTTTTGCTCGGGATATAAGCATGTGGGGCCGTCAAAGAATACTGCCGGGCGCGGAAATCGCACCCGGCAGCCCCGTCGCACGCGGACATGACGTGCGGGCGGGGGGATGCGCGCGCCGATATCCCCATCATGCGGCGCGCGCGGGGACAAGCGTCAGGCCACCTCTACGGCAACGAAGATCTGGTTGCCGCCTCGATTGATCAGCACCAGCGCCGGGCCGTCCTTCTGGTCGCTCAGCGCCTTTTTCAGATCCTGAGGCGTGTCGATCTCGGCGCGGCCCAGCCGGACGATGACGTCACCGCGGCGCAGACCGGCCTCTGCGGCGGGGCTGTCGGGCTGCAGTGCCGTGACAACCACGCCGTGCACGGTTTCCGGCACGCCCATCTCGGCGCGCGTGGTGTCGGTCAGCGGTGCGACGGTCACGCCCAGCGTCTTGCCGGCCACCTTGTCGGGCGCCGCAGCGGCGGTTTCGGTCTGGTGCTGGCCGATGGTGACGTTGAGCGTCTCGGTCTTGCCGTTGCGCAGTACGGTCAGCTTGCTGTCGGTGCCGATGGCTGTGGTGCCAACCAGGACCGGCAATTCGCTGCTGTTGTCGACCTGTTCGCCGTCGAACGCGACGATCACGTCACCCTGCTGAAGCACGCCGTCGGCCGGGCTGCCGGGAACCACGTCCGAGACCAACGCACCAGTGGTGCCCTCTATCCCCATGGCGGCGGCCAGTTCAGGGCTGACATTCTGGATCGAGACCCCCAGCCAGCCGCGGCTGATCTGCCCGTCGTCGCGCAGGTCCTGGGCGATGTGTTCGACGATGTTGGACGTCACGGCAAAGCCCAGCCCGACCGAGCCGCCCGTGGGCGAATAGATGGCCGAGTTCACGCCGATGACTTCGCCTTCCATGTTGAACAGCGGACCGCCCGAGTTGCCCTTGTTGATCGCTGCGTCGGTCTGGATGAATTCAGCATAGGGGCCATCCGAGATGTTGCGCCCCTTGGCCGAGACGATGCCCGTGGTGACAGTCGAACTCAGCCCGAAGGGGTTGCCGATGGCCACAACGTCTTCACCCACGCGGATTTCGTCGCTGTCGCCCAGCGGCACTGCGGTCAGAGGGGTATCGGCTTCGATTTTCAGCAGCGCGAGGTCGGTCAGCGGGTCGGTCCCGATGATCTCGGCTTCATAGCTGCGGTCGTCATGCAGGCGCACCGTGACCTTGTTGGCACCCTCGACGACGTGGTTGTTGGTAATGATATAGCCATCAGCATCCATGACAAAGCCGGAGCCCAGCCCCTGACTGGGGCCCTGCCGCGGAATGTCCATGCCTTCGGGGGCACCGAAACGCTTGAAGAATTCGCCAAAAGGATGCCCTTCGAAATCGAAATTGGGGCTGCCGGCCGGCATCGGGGCGGCATCCTGCGAGGCAATGATGGTCACCACGGCGGGCGACACGGATTCGACCAGGTCGGCCACCCGCTCGTCCGCGAGGGACGGAATCGCGGTCCCGGCCAGCAGGGCCGCGCTCAGTGCGGCCGCGCCAAACAGGCGGGGTCTACGGAAAGCGTAAAGGGGGGGGGTGCGGGTAATCATGTCTCGACTGTGCTCCTTGGGTTCGTCGCAGTGGATCTGAATTTGACGGATAGATGGAGAACGGCCCTGTGGGTTTTCTGACCTGATGGTTAAATTTTCTTAATTCTGCCATTTTCTTGCGGTCTATGCCCGACCAGCGCAGGCGGTTTTCCGGGATTCGATTCTGCGCGAATCGTCGAATTGTTGCCGAAAAGGGCGCTAATTGTAGAAAAGTGTTGCATTGATCACTCAGAGGCTACAACGGCGACGAGGCCGGAGTTATGAGTTGGATAGTCTCGCTTAGGTTGTATGTCTTTAAAAACGTCGCTCAGTATCTGATGTCATTCAGTACACTATTTTTAATCACGCTCCCGTGACAGAACGATTGAACGCTCTGGTAGTTCGGCCGGTCAAGTTCCGCAACTCTGCCATGGGTAGAACATGGCCGAGATTCATACTGTGCGGGCGCTACGTCAAATTGAGCCTTGTTGTGCCTTGCGACGAATTTTTTATTGTTTTGAAGCGAATGATCGGTGACGATGAAATTGTCCAAAAAGGGGGCCTGACAGACATCAAGGGGGTGTCTCCAGGCAGATCTCGATTACCGGGAATGCCAGTGGCATGTTAACGAGGGGGTCTTGTTTCAGTTCTGCAGAGCCACGTCCGTTCATCTTCTGATGCGTCGGGCGCGTTTCCGGAAAAGGTGAAAGTGGTAGTCCTGCATTTTTGGGCAACCGGCCCGGTCTGAAAAGATCGGGCCGTGTTAGTTTTTGGCCTGCCGACCGGCTCGCCAGTCGGCCCAGTCCCGGGGCGTGTCCAGATCGCGGGTGGCATTGGTCCCCGGCAGGGGTTCGATATGGACTTTGTCGCGATGGGCTCTGACGACACTCTGCGCGCCGGAATCTCCGGTCAATGCACGCAACTGCGGAAACAGGCATGATGCGAAGACCACCGGGTGACCGGGGGTGCCGTCGCTTGCCGATCCGCGCCAGATCATGCAGTCCGGGTTTTCGCTGACCGAGCGCAGCACCTTTGCCAGATCGTCGACCGTCAAGTCCGGCAGGTCGGCCAGCAAGATCATCGCGGCGTCGGCTGTATCGGGTACGTGATTCAGGGCCGCGCGCAAGCTTGCGTTCATGCCTTCCTCTGCGTCGGTGACCGGAACCACGCGCACATCCAGTCCGGCCAGTGCGTCGTGGCGTGGGTGCGGGGCCGGGGGCAGAGCCACGATGACCGGGGCCACGGCCCGCGCGATTTCCGCCGTCCGGCGCAGCAGGGGCTGGCTGTCTATTTCCTGCATCAGCTTATCGGCCCCCACCATGCGGCTGGATCGGCCAGCGGCAAGGAGGATGATGGGAATGGTATTCATGCCGCCACCATGGCGTGTGGCGCGGGCATTGTCACCCGCGCATGCGCGCGCCATCCGCGTCGAAGGGCGGGGTCGAGATCACGCGGGCCTTGCGCATCTGGCCTAGGATCTCGATTTTCACCTGCAGGCTGTCAGCGACGCGGTCGGTGGGCAGGAAGCCCATCGCGATCGACTTGCCCGTGTGGTGCGAATAGCCGCCCGAGGTGCAGAAGCCCACGACCTTGCCGTCCAGCCAGATCGGTTCATAGGCGTTCACGTCGGCGTCGTCGGCGTCGACCTCGAAGGCCACCAACCTGCGCGCGGGGCCTGTCGCACGTTCCGCCTCGGCAGCGGCGCGACCGATGAAATCGGCGGGTTTGTTGAAGGCGATGAAACGGTCCAGCCCGGTTTCGGCCGCCGTGTAGTCGGGCGAGAACTCGCGCATCCACGAGCCAAAGAACTTGTCGAGCCGCAGGCTCATCATCGCGCGCATGCCGAAGGGGATGATGCCGTGCGGTTGCCCGGCCTGCCACAGCGTCCACCACAGCTGGCGCTGCGCCATCGGATCGCAGTAGATCTCGAACCCCAGGTCGCCGGTATAGCTGACACGCTGCACGATACAATCGGTCATGCCGACGACCATCCGCCGCACGTCCATGAAGCGCATGTCGCTGATATCGGCGCGGGTGCAGGCGGTCAGAACCTCGCGCGCCTTGGGGCCGGCGATCTGGAAGCCGTTGCGTTTGTCGCTGATATTTTCGACGGTTACGCCGTCTTCCTGATGTATCTGGAACCAGCGCATGTGGAAGTTCTGCGCGCCGTATGAGGCGGTGAGCTGAAATTCCTCCTCACCCAGACAAGAAACCGTGAAGTCGCCGATCAGCTTGCCCTTGGGCGACAGCATCGGGGTCAGAGACAGGCGGCCCGGCTTGGGGATGCGCCCGGCCATGATCCGATCCAGCCAGTCGCGGGCGCGCGGACCTGTCACAAGGTATTTGCCGAAATTGTGCACCTCGTTGATGCCGACGCCTTTGCGCACGGCGCGCACCTCGCGGCCTGTAGCGTCGAATGCGTCCGAGCGGCGGAAGGAGGGGGTTTCATAGCCCGGCTCGCCCTTTTGCGCGAAATAGTTCGGCACCTCGAGCCCGTATTGCTGGCCCCAGACGGCGCCCAGATCGCTGAAGATGTCATACATCGGCGTGGTGCGGTTGGGGCGGGCGGCGGGCAGTTCCTCGTTGGGGTAGGCGACCGAGAAACGTTTCTGATAATTCTCGATCACCTTGGGGCGGGTATAGCCGGGGGTGATCCAGTCGCCGAAGCGGGCTACGTCCATGGCAAAGACGTCGCGCTCGGGCTCGCCCTCGATCATCCATTGCGCAAGCGTCAGGCCGACGCCACCGCCCTGGCTGAAGCCAGCCATCACGCCGCAGGCCGACCAGTAGTTGCGCACGCCCGGCACCGGCCCGACCAGCGGGTTGCCGTCGGGCGCAAAGGTGAAGGGGCCGTGGATCACCGATTTCACTCCGGCCTCGGCCAGAACCGGGAAGCGGCGATAGGCGAACTCGATACTGTCGGTGATCTTGTCGAAATCGTCGGGCAGCAGCTCGTGCCCGAACTCCCACGGTGTGCCGTCCACGGCCCAGGGCTTGCAGGGTTGTTCGTAGAAGCCGATGCACAGGCCGCGCCCTTCCTGCCGCAGATAGCTTTCACCGGCCGGGTCCATGACGTGCGGATGCTCACCGCCCGCGTCGATGATGGCCTCGATTTCGGGGATGGTGTCGGTGACCAGGTATTGATGCTCCATCGGGTGCAGCGGGAAGTAGATGCCCGCCATCGCGCCCACTTCGCGCGCCCACAGGCCGCCGGCGTTGACGATATGCTCGGCGTGGATGGTGCCCTTGTCGGTGACCACGTCCCAAGTGCCGTCGGGGCGCTGGTTGGTCTCGCGCACCATGCAGTGGGTCTCGATCGTGGCCCCGCCCATCCGTGCGGCCTTGGCATAGGCGTGGGTCGTGCCCGAGGGATCAAGGTGCCCGTCCAGCGGATCATAGAGCGCGCCGATGATGCCGTCGGTGTTGGTGATGGGGGCGATCTTCTTGATCTCGTCGGGGCCCACGATTTCGGTCTCCAGCCCCATGAAGCGATGCTTGGCGCGTTCGGCCAGCAGCATGTCGAACCGGTCCTGGTTGTCGGCTAGCGTGATGCCGCCCACATGGTGCAGCCCGCAGGACATGCCGGTGATCTCTTCCAGTTCCTTGTACAGCCTGATGGTATAGCCCTGCAGCGCGGCCATGTTGGTGTCGCCGTTCAGCGTGTGGAACCCGCCCGCCGCGTGCCAGGTCGATCCGCTGGTCAGTTCCGACCGTTCCAGCAGCATCACATCCGACCAACCCAGCTTGGTCAGGTGATACAGCACCGAACACCCGACAACTCCACCGCCGATCACGGCAACCTGACACGTCGATTTCATCCGCACCTCCTTGCGTCTGGCCCGAAGGTGCAGGGGTGCCGCGGCGGTATCTGTCACGAAAACGACCGAGTTTGTCGTTTCCGCCGGCCGTCCGTCAGAGCGGCCGCACCTTCAACCAGGTGATCCGGTTGCCCTCGCGTTCGACGACCTCGAACCGGAAGCCGTGGAACGAGAACACCTGACCAACGGTCGGGATCATCTGCGCCTCATGGATCACCAGCCCGGCAATGGTGTTGGCCTCGTCATCGGGCAGGTTCCAGTCCATCGCACGGTTCAGGTCGCGGATGGTCATCGAGCCTTCGACCAGGTACTGACCGTCTTCGGTGCGCGTAATCGTCACATCTTCGTCCACGTCGAACTCGTCCGCGATCTCGCCCACGATTTCTTCGAGGATGTCCTCGAGCGTGATCAGCCCCTGAAGCGATCCGTATTCATCGACCACCAGCGCAAAATGGCTGTGCATGCGCAGAAATTCCCGCATTTGGTCGTCCAGAGTGGTGGTTTCCGGCACGAAATACGGGGCGTTGGCCACTTTGAGGATGTCGAATGACTTCAGCCGCTCGGCACCGCCCTCGCCGCCGCCGGCCTGCGCGTACATGGCGCGGAACAGGTCTTTGGCATGCACGACACCCACGATGTTTTCGGGCTGGCCGCGGAACACCGGCAGGCGCGTGTGACGGCTTTCGAGACACTGTTTCAGGATCGCTTCGGGGTCGGCATCGGCGTCGATCATCTCGATATTCGAGCGGTGCAGCATGATTTCCTCAACCGTGCGGTCGCCGAGGTCAAGCGCCCCCAGGATGCGATCGCGGTCCTCTTTTTCGACGACGCCTTCGGAATGGCCCAGTTGCAGGGCGCCGGCGATCTCTTCACGCACGGCAAGGATGTGGCTGTCCGGGTCGATCCGTACACCGAACAAACGCAATACCCCGCGCACCAGCAGGCGTACGGCGGCCACCACCGGCGAAAACACCGTAACGACAACACCGATCACCGGGGCGACCGCAGCGGCGGCCTTTTCGGCATTGGTGATCGCATAGGTCTTGGGAAGAACTTCGGCAAAGATCAGAACCAGCAGGGTCATGACCAGCGTAGCCAGCGCCACGCCGCTTTCGCCGAACAGCCGCGTGAACAGAGCCGTCGCCAACGAGGCCGCAAGGATATTCACTAGGTTGTTGCCCAGCAGGACCGACCCGATCAGCCGTTCGTTGTCGTCGGTGATTTCCAGCGCCTTTTGCGCGCCGCGCGATCCCTTGTCGGCCTGCGCGCGCAGCTTGCCCCGAGACGACGCAGTCAGCGCCGTTTCCGAGCCCGAGAAGAAGCCGGACAGCACAAGCAGAAACAGGATCGAGACGGTGGTGATCCAGAAGGCGCTGTCGAAAAGGGAAGGGTCAGGGTCCATCGTTCCACTATGATTGTTGTCGCGCCTTGGTTATGGGGTCGCGGGGCCATGCGATCAAGGGGAAGCCCCTAGTCCTCGGTGTCGTTCCTGGCAAGGGGGTGATGTTGCAACACCAATTCCGACAGCCGCTCGTCCAGAACATGCGTGTAGATCTCGGTCGTGGCCACGTCGGCATGGCCCAGCAGGGTCTGGATCGAACGCAGGTCGGCCCCGTTGGCCAGAAGATGCGTGGCAAAGGCGTGCCGCAGCGTGTGCGGGGTGACCTTGTCGGGGGACACACCGCCTTGAACCGCCAATTCCTTGACCAGCAGGAAGAACCTGTGCCGGGTCAGGTGCCCGGACTTGCCGCGCGACGGAAACAGAAAGCGTGACCTCTGTCCGCCTTTGGCCACGGTCGCCTCCTCGGCCGCATCGCGCGCAGCCAGCCATGCGGCCAACGCATCGCGGGCCGGTGGCGACAGGGGCACCATCCGTTCCTTGCCGCCCTTGCCCAGAACCAGAAGCATCCGCGGGTCGCCACGCGCTGCGGATACGGGCAGCGAAACCAATTCGGTTACCCGCATGCCGGTGGCGTACAACAGCTCCATCAGGCATGTGTTGCGCAGCCGGTCGGCTTGGGTGCGGCCGGTCTGGCGCGCGGCCTGCAGCAGGCGGTCGACCTCGGCCACGTCCAGCGTCTTGGGCAGGCGCTTTTGCCGGCCTGGTCCCTTGATCTGGATGGCGGGGTTGGTGTCGCGCCAGCCCTCCTCGAAAGCGAAGCGGTACAGCTGTTTGATGGCGGACAGGCGGCGAGCCCGGGTCGCGCGCGACAGGCCCTCGGCATCGCAGTCGATCAGATAGGCCTCGATCCGGGTCTGGTCGGCCTGGGCAAATCCGTCGCCGTGACGGCTCAGCCATCCCGCGAAGTCCTTCAAGTCGCGCCCATAGGCCAGCAGCGTGTTGGTTGCCGCGCCCAGCTCGGCGGCCTGCGCTTCGAGAAAGGCCGAGATCCACAGCTCTGGCGTTTCAGGCCCCGGCACGGTCAGACCCCCTGCAGGATCAGCAGCTGCAGCGCCGCCCGCCGCGCGGTATCCTCGAGCCCGACCCTGCGGAAGGTTGCGATGGCGGCGGTCAAGTCCACCAGGTTGCCGCGCGCGCCCTGGGCATAAAGCTGCATCGCTTCCAGAATCGCTTCGCCCAACCGGTTCTGATCCAGCATAGTCTGCAGGTCGGGCGGGACCGGGGCGGCCCAGGCAAAGCCTTCGGTGATCGCATCGGACAGCGGCGACGGCGACCGGGCCTGATCGGGCATCCCCCGGGCCAGCGCGGCCAGAAAAGCATTGGCAGTTGGCCCATCGGGCACGGATTGGGCTGCGTCTTCATACAGCTCGGACAGCAGCAGAATGCGCCAGCGCAGGTTCTCGGCCTCGGCGCCGGGCAGGGGGAGGGGCACTAGCCGGTCCGCGAACAGCTCGGCAAAGGGAACCTGCAGCCCGACGGTTTCCATCTGCGCCCAGACCGCGATCAGCGCATCCGCGACGGCCTGCGGCTTGCCGCCGTCCAGCGCGGCCTCGAACCGCTGTACCGCGGCGACGCGGTCCCAGACGGCGCCCGAGGCCGCCGGGGCGCGCTCGGTATAGAGACCCAGCAGGTGGTTGGGGGTCAACGCTCCGATGCGGGTCAGGCGCTCGGCCGCCTCGATCTGGGCCTTCCAGCCGGCGACGTCGCGCAGATCGGCATTGGCAAAGGCGCGCGGCAGCGACGCGGTGGGCAGCCGTTCGCCGATGGCCTCGAACAGGCGAAAGGTCAGCGGGTCGGGGTCCTGGGGTTGCGGAAGATAGGGGGCGCCTTCGAACATCTCGGGGCTTAGAAACCGGTCGAGCAGGTCCAGCGTTTCTGTCGGCAAGATCTCGAGCGCGTGGGCGGCCTCGAGCATGAGCGCGGCCGAGGCCCAGTCACCGCGGCGTGCCTTGCAGAAAATGTGGGCGCGGTAGTCACGGGACAGGCCAGGTTGCGCGATGAGCGCGGTACAGCTGCGGTCCTCGTCGCCGGTCAGCAAGGTCGTGTCGAACCAGCGGCGAAACCGGTCCGGTGAAGCCGCCGGCCCGGCCTGTTGCACCAGCGCCTGCGCAGGGTCGGCCGCCCCCAACTGGAACAGGCGATCCAGTCGCGCCAGCAGCAGGGTGTCAGGATCCGCGCCGCCCGACGGCGCGCGGGCTTCGGTCAGCAGCAAGGTGAACATCAGCTTTTGCATGGCCGGGCTGGATTTCACCGGAACTTGCCCGATCAGTCGGGCTAGGCGGGCCGGGTCGCTTGGGCGCCACAGATCCACCGGCAGCCCCGTCACCGAGGCATCCACCAACCCCAGTGGCTGCGACAGCGCCTCGAGCGGAGTTACATGGATCTGCGGGTCCGCCACCGCATCGGCCACCGGAGGTTCGAGCATCACCGTTCCCGGCAGCAGGTCGCCCGGTTCCTTCAGCCAGTCGATCGCCGACAGCGGCTCGGTCGTCTGTGCGGCGACCTGCCCGGCCAGGGCAATCGTCACCGCCGCGGCCCTAGTCCACATTCAGGATGACCGGTTCGCTGATTTCGCTTTGCGGGGCCGAGAAATCCGCGCCGAAATACGGCCCCAGATAGGCATAAGCTACCAGCCCGATGAAACTCAGGCAGATGAGGTACAGGAGGAGTTTGATCAGACGGCCCATGGCGAAACGCTGCCTCAAATTTTGATTTTGGCCAAGTTATAACTGGCATTTTTTCCAAGATCACGTCATTCACGGGGAAATGAGCGAAATTAAGCATAACGCATCGCCGGCATCGGTCCGGCCGGCCTATGACCTGCACAAAACGGTGGTTATGGTCGGCATGATGGGCGCTGGCAAGACGGCGGTGGGCCGGGCGCTGGCCGCGCGGCTGGGCGTGCCGTTCCTGGACAGCGATGCCGAGATCGAATCGGCCGCCAACATGACCATTCCCGAGATCTTCGAGCGCGATGGCGAGGCATTCTTTCGGGCCAAGGAAAGCCAGGTCATCGGCCGGTTGCTGGACGAGCAGAAAGGCATTCTGTCGACTGGCGGCGGCGCCTTCCTGTCCGAGGCGAACCGCAGGATGATATCAGAGCGCGGCGTGTCGGTCTGGCTGAGGGCCGATCTGGAGGTGCTGTGGAACCGCGTCCGCCACAAGGACACACGGCCGCTGCTGCGCACCCCCGATCCGCATGCGACGCTGAGCGCCTTGTACCAAGCACGCGTTCCGCTTTACCAACAGGCCGATCTGGTCGTGGAATCGGATGGCGAAACTGCGATCGAGGACATGGTGGACCGGGTCTTGGAGAAACTGGCGACGCGCCCTGACGTTCTGGAACTGAAATAGATGCATCAAACCGTATTCGTTGATCTGGCCGAACGGTCCTATGACGTGGAAATCGGGCCGGACCTGCTGGCGCAGGCCGGGATGCGGATCAGGCCGCTGTTGCCCCGCCCGCGTGTGGCGGTACTGACGGATGAAACGGTTGCCACGCTGCATCTGGACGCGCTGCGTGCCGGGCTGGCCGCGGCCGGTGTCGAGATGACTGCCCTGGCGCTGCCGCCGGGTGAGGCAACCAAAAGTTGGCCCCATTTCGAACGCGCGGTCGAATGGCTGCTGGCCGAAAAGGTCGAGCGCCGTGATGTCGTCGTAGCCTTTGGCGGCGGGGTGATCGGCGATCTGGCCGGGTTTGCCGCTGCCGTGCTTCGCCGGGGGGTGCGGTTCGTGCAGATCCCGACCTCTCTGCTGGCGCAGGTCGACAGTTCGGTGGGCGGCAAAACCGGCATCAACGCCCCGCAAGGCAAGAACCTGATCGGCGCCTTCCACCAGCCGTCGCTGGTGCTGGCCGATACCTCGGTTCTGGGCACCTTGACGGCGCGGGATTTTCTGGCGGGCTATGGCGAGGTCGTGAAATACGGGCTGCTGGGCGATGCCGAATTCTTTGAATGGCTGGAACGCAACGGCCCCGCGTTGGCCGAGGGCGACATGGCGGCCCGGGTTCAGGCGGTGACGCGCTCGGTGCAGATGAAGGCCGACATCGTTGCGCGCGACGAGACCGAACAGGGCGACCGGGCGTTGCTGAATCTGGGCCATACCTTCTGCCACGCGCTCGAGGCCGCGACCGGCTATTCCGACCGGTTGCTGCATGGCGAGGGCGTGGCCATCGGCTGTGCCTTGGCCTTCGAACTGTCGGCGCGCCTGGGCCTTTGTTCGCAGGAAGACCCCAGCCGCGTTCGGGCGCATCTACGCGCGATGGGGATGAAGACTGACCTCGCCGACATTCCCGGCGATTTGCCGGGGGCGGGGGCGCTGGTCGATCTGATGGCCCAGGACAAGAAGGTGGTGGATGGTCAGTTGCGGTTCATTCTGGCGCGCGGAATCGGGCAGGCCTTCGTGACTTCGGACGTGCCGCGCGATGCGGTTTTGTCCGTGCTCGAGGATGCGCTGGCGACCTGCTGACGGTCTCAGCGCCCCCGGATTACCATCAGTTCGCCGATGTTTTCGCGGGTTATGTACCCGACCATCTGCCCCGCTCTGGTGCACACGGCCACTGCCGGAGCGCCGCCGTGCAACCCGTCTAGCACTGCCTCGAGCCCGCCGGCTGGCGATACGATGGGAATCTCGGTCTCCATGACCGATGTGGCCGGTTCGGACCGGGGGTGTTCGCCGGCGAGGGCTGCGAACAACCGGTTGCGCGTCACGAAGCCCAGCAGTTGCCCGTCGGGGCCCAGCACCGGAAACTCGTGCTGGGTGGTCTGGATCACGGCCTGCGCGGCCGTACCCAGCGTGTCCTGCGGCGTCAGTGCGTGGAACTCGGTGATCATCGCGTCGCGGGCCAGAACTCGGCGCGCGATCGAGCGCATCTCGACATCCTGGCTCTCGGCATTGGCGGCGATGAAGACGAACACCGCGATCAGGACCAGGATCGGGTTTCCGGTGCTAAGCCCCAGAAAGCCGAAACCCACCGCCACGATCTGACCGGCCGAGGCAGCAGCCCGCGTGGCCTTGACCCGGTCCATCTTTAGGCACAGCAGCGCCCGGAACACCCGGCCACCATCCATCGGAAAGGCCGGGATCAGATTGAATACCGCCAAGAAAAGGTTCACATACGCCAGCCGGCTGAACAGATCGACGCGCGCCGAGTCGATATGGGCCATTACATCCATCTGAATGCCCGCACCCAGACCCACCAGCACCAGCCAGATCACGATGTTCACCGCCGGCCCGGCTAGCGCAACGGCAACTTCCTGCATGGGCTTTTCCGGCATCCGCTCCAGCCGGGCCAGCCCGCCGATCGGCAGAAGCGTGATGTCCGGCGTGCGGATGCCATAGCGGCGGGCCATCAGCGCGTGGCCGAATTCATGGGCGACCACGCAGGCAAACAGCGCCAGAACGAACAGGATGTTGTCAAATGCGGCGGGCAGGCCGCCCTCGGCATAGGCCGCGAAGCCGACCCAGGCCAACAGAATGAAGAACGTGACATGGACCCTCAGCTCCGAGCCAAGCAGACGACCGACGGCGAAGGACCATGTCATTTTCTGGCTCCGTCAGATCAGAACGGGATCTCGTCGTCGTCGATCCCGCCCGAGGCCGGGGCTGGTGAACTGCCGCCCATCGGTGCGCCATAGGGGTCTCCGTAACCGCCGGACTGGCCGCCACCGTAACCGCCGCCTTCTCCGCGGGCGTCCAGCATGACGAGGGTCGAATTGAACCCTTGCAGAACGACCTCGGTCGAATACCGGTCCTGACCGGACTGATCCTGCCATTTGCGGGTCTGCAACTGGCCTTCGACGTAAACCTTTGACCCCTTGCGAAGGTATTGCTCGGCCACCCGGACCAAGCCCTCGTTGAAAATCGCGACCGAGTGCCACTCGGTCCGTTCGCGACGCTCGCCCGTATTGCGGTCTTTCCAGGTTTCCGAAGTGGCGATGCGCAGGTTGCAGACCTTGCCTCCGTTCTGAAACGACCGAACCTCGGGGTCACGCCCGAGATTGCCGATCAGAATGACCTTGTTGACTGAACCTGCCATGTTTTTCCTCGTATCCTGTCTTGCGGGTTGGGGCGCGAATCTCGCGCGGTGTTCACCCGAACCCTATACCCCCCGCGCGCGGGTTGGAACACGGATGATCGTGGAGCCTTAGGTTTGAATTTCCACCCGCGATTAACCAAGCTTTCATTTCGGCTTGAAATACCTATACTCATTCTGATGGCAGAACGGGCGGGATTTGCTTGAATGCGGTATGTGTTGACTGGTTTTTTGGTTGCCTTCCTTGCGCTGACTTCTGTTCCGTCGGGCGCCGATGTTCTTTCGACCAAGAACCGCAGGGATATCTTTCTCAAGCAGGCCAAGGTGCTGGACAGTCGCGCCGCCAGCCAATACCGCGACAGCGAGCGTCTCAAACCCAAATCGGCGCAGGGAAAGTTCGGCAAACGGTATGACGGCAAGTACAAGGGGCAGTATCTTGTCCTGGCGCGCCAGGCCGCCCGCATGCACAACGTCCCCGAAGAGCTGTTCCTGCGGCTGGTCCAGCAGGAAAGCGGATGGAACCCGCATGCCCGGTCCCACAAGGGCGCTTTGGGGCTGGCGCAGCTGATGCCGCAGACCGCGCGCCTGCTGGGCGTGGACCCGCACGACCCCAAGCAGAATCTGGAAGGCGGCGCGCGCTACCTGTACTGGCAGTACAAGAAATTCAGGTCATGGCGCCTTGCACTGGCCGCTTACAATGCGGGGCCGAAGGCGGTGGAAAAGCACGGCGGTATTCCACCTTATGCAGAGACCCGGAACTATGTGAAGGCCATCTGGGGCGGTTGAAAACCCCATCACTCGCGTCAATTGGTCTGGACTGTCCAGTGGACGGCCCCAACCCGTCGAAGACCGCGTACGTCATTCAGCAGCGATCTTGATGACCGGTTGCATTCTGGCAAGAATGTCCTCGGCCAGATGGCACTTGATCTGGTGCCCCTCGGACAAAGTTTTTACCGGCGGAACCTGCTGTTCGCACAGGCCCCCGGGGACTTCGGATTTCCACCGGCAGCGTGTCTGAAACGGACATCCCGGCGGCGGGTTCATCGCCGATGGAATATCCCCCTCGAGCACGATGTGCTCTTTCTCGACCGAGGTATCGGCGATCGGAACCGCGCTCAGCAATGCCTCGGTATAGGGGTGATAGGGGGGCGAGAACACCTGATCAGTGGTGCCCAGTTCGACCACATGGCCCAGATACATCACCATCACGCGGTCGCTGAGGTAGCGGACGATCGACAGGTCGTGGCTGATGAACAACAGGGTCGTCTTGTGCTCGCGCTGAATTTCCATCAGCAGGTCGGTCACAGCGGCCTGCACCGAAACATCCAGCGCCGAAACCGGCTCGTCTGCGACGACGATGCGCGCATCTCCGGCAAAGGCACGCGCGATGCCAACCCTTTGCTTCTGGCCACCCGACAGTTGTCGTGGCATCCGGTCGGCAAAGGCCCGGGGCAGCTTCACCAGATCCAGCAACTCCAGCATCCGTTGCTTGCGCTCGGCCTCGGAATTGCCGACGCCGAAGATTTCCAGCGCGCGGATGATCTGTCGCCCCACCGTCATCGACGGGTTCAGCGTGTCAAAGGGGTTCTGGAACACCATCTGGACTTCGCCGATGGTTTTCGTATCCCGCTCTTCGATCGGCAGATCTTCGATGTTGCGGTTGTCCAGCAGGATCTGCCCGTCTGTCGCCGTTTCCAGCCCCATCAGCACCTTGGCAAAGGTGGATTTGCCGCAGCCCGACTCGCCCACAATGGCCAGAGTTTCAGACTCGCGGGCCTCGAAACTCAGGGCCTCGTTGGCCTTAACCACTTTCTTCTCGCCGCCACCGAACAGCGCATTTGCGGCGACTTCATAATATTTCTTGAGGTTGTCGATCTTCAGAACGGTCTGACCGATGGGCGCTTTTTCCTTCTGCTCCGCCACGGTAACCGGGGCGTTCCAGTCGATCTCCTGGAACTTGAGGCAGCGCGTGTGGTGACGGTCATTCCCCGGCACCGGGAACATCGGGATGTCTTGCGCGTCACAACGCCCCTCTTCGAAATAGTCGCAGCGCGGTCCGAAATTACAGCCCCGCGGACGTTCATGCGGCAAGGGGAAATTGCCCGGAATCGCGACCAGCGGGCGCGCGTTCTTGTCCGCGCCGGGTAGGGGGATCGAGCGGAACAAGGCCTGCGTATACGGGTGCTGCATCTCGTCGAACACGTCATGGATCGAGCCCCGTTCGACCGCCTCGCCGGAATACATCACGCACAAACGGTCGCAGGTCTCCAGCACCAGGCCCAGATTGTGCGAAATGAACAGCATCGAGGTGCCGTATTTCTTGCCCAGGTCCTTGACCAGTTCCACCACGGCGGCCTCAACGGTCACGTCCAGCGCGGTTGTCGGTTCGTCGAGGATCAGCAGTGCCGGTTTCGACATCAGCGCCATCGCGATCACGATGCGCTGCTGCTGGCCGCCAGAAAGTTGATGCGGAAAGCTGTTCAGCATCCGTTCGGGGTCGGGCAGGCGCACGTCGGTCACCACTTCCAGAGCGCGGGCATAGGCCTCTTCCTTGCTGACCCCTTCGTGGATCATCGGCACTTCCATCAGCTGCTTGCCGATCTTCATCGCCGGGTTCAGAGAAGCCATCGGCTCCTGATAGATCATCGCGATCTCGTTGCCGCGGATGTCGCGTAGTTCCTCGGCGCTCATCTCGCTCAGATCGCGGCCCTTGAACTTGATGGTGCCTCCAACGATGCGGCCGTTCTTGCCAAGATCCTGCATCACGCCCAGCGCAACGGTCGACTTGCCGCAGCCGGATTCCCCGACCAGCCCCACCGCCTCGCCGGGCATCACGGAAACCGAAAAATCCATCACGGCCGGAATTTCCCGCAGGCGGGTAAAGAAGGAAATCGACAGCTTTTCGATTTCCAGGATTGGCCCGTCATGATCTGCAAGTTTGCTCATTTCTTCGCTCCTCGCCAAAGTCCGGTTTCCCCTTCATCTGGCTCAAAATATCCCGGGGGGTCCGGGGGGCTGGCCCCCCGGCTGCGTTCACATCAGTCCTTCAGGCTTTCCTCGCGCAGGCCGTCCGCCAGCAGGTTCAAGCCCAGAACCAGCGACAACAGCGCCAACGCCGGCGGCAGGGCCGGGTGCAGATATATCGACAGCAGCTTGCGCCCTTCGTTGATGGTTGACCCCCAATCCGGGCTTTCCGGCGGCAGGCCCAACCCAAAGAACCCCAAGGTCCCCAACAGGATGGTCGTGTAACCGATGCGCAGGCAGAAATCGACGATCAGCGGCCCGCGCGCGTTGGGTAGGATTTCCCACAGCATGATGTACCAGGGACCTTCGCCGCGCGTCTGGGCGGCCGCCACATAGTCGCGCGTTTTGATGTCCATGGCCAGGCCGCGCACGATGCGGAACACCGTGGGCGAGTTGACGAAGACAACCGATACGAACACGACCAATATCCCGCCTGGAATGTCGAACAGATCCAGATAGGTCGGCAACCCCCAGATGCTGTAGGCGTCAGTGTTTATGACGTGGCCTCCGGTCGAAATCAGTGACAGGTACAGCCAGATCGCGATCCCCAGCACCCCGATCAGCAGAGGCGTTCGAAAGTTCGGGCGGGTATAGTAGCGCGAGTTCAGGAGCACCGCGATGAACAAGATCGGAAAGATGAACAGCACAGCGGCCATATAGTTCGGCACGCCGGTCGCCACGATTTCCGGGGTTACCAGCAGATAGAACAGCAGGATTACCGGAAAGGCCAGGATCAGGTTGGCCAGGAACGACAGGAACGTATCCAGGCGTCCGCCATAGTACCCCGCCGGCAGGCCCAGCGTGATGCCGACCATGAAGGCGAACATCGTGGCCAGCGGCGCGATCTGCACGACGATCCACGCGCCCTTGACCATCCGGCTGAACACATCGCGGGCCAGGTTGTCGCCGCCCAGAAGGTACCAGGCGAACTGCCCGTCCTCGGGGTTGGGCAGGGGGGTGCCGGGCACCTTGTTCTTCATCCCCGACAACTGCACCAGCGGGTCATGGGTCACGATCAGGTCGAGCGCGCCGAAAATGCCGGTGAACACCCAGAACATGACCAGGGCAAAGCCAATCATGCCGATTGGGCTGTCGAACAGCTTGCCATACAGGCCCAGCCGCCGCTTGAAGGCGACCGACATCGCGAACAGGATGATCAGCGACACCCAGACCGGCAGGAACTGCTGCGCGATGGCGCCGACGATGCCGGCTCCGGTTCCCATGAATACGCCCAGCAGCAGATAAGCGACGACCGTCGCGATGCTGGCCAGGAAGGAATACCACAGCGCGGTTTCGACCAGGCTGCGCAGCCCGCCACCAGAACTGACGGTGCCATCCGCGTTCACGGTCACCTGGGGTTCAGGCAGCACGATACTGGCCAGGATCCAAGCCAGGACCGAGACGGCCAGTGCAACCAGAGCGATTGTCAGGATCGGGTTCAGAAAGGCGATAGAGCCAGTCCAGCTCAGAGGTTCCATGGTCTATCCTCCTTTATGAAATGCGGATGCGTGGGTTGAGGTAGACATAGCCGATATCCGAGATCAGCTGCGTCACCAGAACCACGAAGACCGACACGACCGAGATCGCCAGCAGCAGCTGGATGTCGTTGTTGCCCGCGGCCTGCACCAGCGCCCAGCCAAAACCCTTGTAGTTGAACAGGGTCTCGACGATCACGACGCCGTTCAGCAACCACGGGAACTGCAGCATGATGACCGTGAAGGGCGCGATCAGCGCGTTGCGCAGCGCGTGTTTCAGGACGATGTTGGAAAAGGATACACCCTTGAGCCGCGCGGTGCGGATGTACTGCGCCGTCATCACCTCGGTCATCGAGGCGCGGGTCATCCGCGCGATATACCCCATTCCGTACAGGGCGATGGTCAGCACCGGCAGAAAGAAATTCTCGAATGTCGGGTTGTCCATGGCCTGCGTAGCCGTGCCCTTGAACCATTTCAGACCCACGGTGGACGAGGTGAAGATGGCGATGAAGATCACGCCCGAAACATATTCCGGCGTGGCCGTGGTGATGATCGAGAAGGTGGAGAGCGACCGGTCCAGCGCTGACCCTTCGCGCATGCCGGCCAGAACGCCCACCAGCAGCGCGGTTGGCACCATCAGCAGCAGCACCCAGAACATCAGATACCCGGTGTTGCCCAAGCGTTTGGCGACAATCGTCCCCACCTCTTCCTTGAACACGGTCGAATACCCCCAGTCGCCCTGAAGAACGCCGCAATAGCGGGGGGTCGTGTCCGGGGTCGATCCGGGGCGGGCGCAGGTGCCCACGAATTGCCCGTCATCCAAAGTGTTCGTGAATCCCGGGATCACCCCAAGCCACTGGCCGTACTTGACCAGCGTGGGTTGCATATAGCCACGATTTTCCAGCCACGAGACGACCTGTTCGTCCGACATGCGCTGGTTACCCTGGGTCTTGGCCAGTTTTTCCAGGTTCGGATAGAGGTTCGTGAGGAAGAAGACCACGAAGGTCAGGCACAGCGCCGTCAGCAGCATCACGCCCAATCGTCGGAGGATGAAGAGTCCCATGTTGGCCCCTGTTGTTCGGGTTTTCCGCAGATCAGTGGACCATTGCCTGGCCTCGGACGTTCCGACCCCGTGTCGGTGTGTCTGCGGCTGGAAAGGGGCGCCCGCATTCGGGCGCCCCAGCAGGGTTCAGGTCGGGCTCAGGCCGCCCAACCCCATTTGTAGTGATGGTGTTCGAACGACACATGCATGTCGGTGCCCACCAGACCTTCCTTCATGTGGCGATACAGCGACCGCCAGTAGGGTTGGATGGTAACGCCTTCCTCCTGGATCATCGCTTCGCCCTTGGCCACGATTTCGCGGCGCTTGTCGGCATCTGCAATGGCCAGGGCCTCGGTCAGCAGGGCGTCGAACTCGGGGTTCGCCCAGCCGAATTCGTTCCAGGCCTCTCCGCTGCGATAGGCCAGCGCCCAGATCTGCACGCCAAGCGGACGGTGGTTCCAGTTCGTCGAGCTGAACGGGTATTTCGCCCAGTCGTTCCAGAACGTGTTGCCGGGCAGAACAGTCCGCTTGACCTTGATGCCGGCGTCGCGCAGCTGGGCTGCGACCGCATCGGTGGTGTTGCGGCGCCAGTCGTCGTCGATCGAGATCAACTCGTGCTCGAAATCGGCCATGCCGGCCTCTTCCATCAGCTTGCGCGCGCCTTCCGGGTCAACTTTTTGCGGCGGTAGTTCGTAGTAATCCGGGTGGATCGGACCAACGTGGTGGTTTTCCGCGGGCGAGCCGCGACCACCGTAGCCAAGCTCGAGGCAGACCGAGTTGTCCACGGCCATCTGCAACGCCTGACGCACACGTTTGTCGGCATAGACCTTCTTGCCGTCCACTTCCGCAAGCTGGTTCGGGCGGATCACGATGGTGTTCATCGTGACAACCTCGGATTTGACATAGCCGAGGCCGTCCATCACATCGATGAATTCACCGACCGATTCGTACAGCATGTCGACTTCGTCGGATTCCAGCGCCGCCAGCCAGGCCGACGGATCGGTGCCGTAGTCGATATACTCGATACGGTCCAGCGCTGGGCGGCCGAACACGTCCTCGCCCCACCAAGTGTGGTTTTCGTTGCGCACCAGCACGGCCTTTACGCCGACTTCGAGGCTCTCGATCAGGTAGGGGCCGGTGCCCACGTTGTTGGTCAGGTCCGTCTCGCTGAACGAGCTGTGGATAATTGCGGCCGGGTAGTCCGCCATGCCCGGGATCAGCGAGATGTCCGAATTCGGCAGGTTCAGCTTGACGGTGTGCGAATCCACCACCTCGATCGCACCTTCGATCGCCTGACCGGTATCTGCGTCGATCAGCGTGGCGAAACGGCCGGCCATCGAGTTGGTTTCCGAGCTCTTGTCACACCAGCGCGCGATGTTGCGGGCGACGTCGTCGGCAGTGAAATCGTCACCGTTGTTCCACTTAACGCCCTTGCGGACCTTCAGCGTGTACTCGGTGGCGTCGTCGTTGACTTCCCAGCCCTCCAGCAACATGCCGCGGAAAGTGCCGTCCGAGTTGTACTCGACCAGGTATTCCAGCGTGCCGCGGGTAACATTCGCGATCTGCGACCAGTCATAGGTGCGCGGATCCTTGAGGGCGCGCACCTCCATCTGAACGCGCAGCGTGCCGCCCATCTGCTTGGCGTCCTCGCCGGCCGCCTTGGCCGGGGCGGACAGCCCGATCATGCCGTAGGCTGCAGCAGCAGTGACGCCGAGGCTGGTCGTGCGCGTCAGAAACTCGCGGCGGCTCAGCTTGCCTTCCTGGTATTCCCGGGCGTGCATGTCCGCCGCCCAGTGTACCGGTGCGCCGGTCAATGTCTTGATTTCCATGAAAGTCTCCCTGTGAGATTTGTTTTTTCGTTACTGGAAACCGTCGCATTCGAACTGAGCCGTTTGCGGCGTTTCCGTGAATTTTTCTGAGCGCAGATCATCCCCATGCGAACATTCGGCACCAGAATCCGATCAAGGTCAATGTTCGAAATCGTCATCAGATGTTCAAAAACGACATTTCAGAGCAAAGACACCGGTTACCCCGCCACACTCTGCCGGGCAAGTCCAAGAGTGACACCCAAAATCACCCGGGTGATTCTGTTTAGTGCGGGCCAAAGGGTGATAATTCGGCTTAAGGCAATGAAAAGAAATGAAAATAGACTGGTGATAGGGGCCGGCGCCGGGTTGTCTCAGTCGCTCAGGTCGACTTTATGCCAGTCCTTCATGCGCGACCGGCACCAGGTCCGCTGACGTTTAGCGTATTGCCGTGTCGCAATCGTCGCTTTCTCGCGGGCCTGGTCCAGTGTGAGGTCGCCCGTCACGTAGGCCATCAGTTCGGGAACACCGATTGCTTTGCAGGATGGAAGCGACGGGTCGTACCGGTCCCGCATCGCCGCCACCTCGTCTAGGGCGCCGGTGGCCAGCATCTGGTCGAACCGCCGGTTGATCCGATCCAGCAGCCAGGCCTTGTCGACATCGACCACGATCGGTACGGCCTGATCCAGCCGAAGCACCGGCGGCGGCGTTTCGGCCTGCCAATCGGCCAGGCTGCGACCGGTGGCGCGTTCGACTTCCCAAGCCCTTTGCACGCGCGCGCGATTGTGGGTGTCGAGGCGTGCGCGCGTGCGCGGGTCCACCTCGGCCAGCAAGTCGGGCAGGGGCATCGCGTCAGCCTGCGTGCGGATCGCGGCAGGGGTCGGCGGAATTTCGGCCATGCCTTCGGTCAGCGTCTTGAAGTACAGCCCCGTTCCGCCGACGATGATCGGACGCAGGTCGCCCGACAACAACGGGGTAACCTCGCGCAGCCATTGCCCGGCCGAATAGGTTTCATCGTAGGGCACATGCCCATAAAGGGCGTGCGGCGCCCGGGCTTCCTCTTCGGCCGACGGGCGGGCCGAGATGACCCGCCAGCAGTCATAGACCTGGCTGGCATCGGCATTGACGATGACCCCTCCGAACCTTTCGGCCACGGCCAGCGCCAGCGCCGATTTTCCCGACGCCGTGGGGCCCGCGATCAGAACCGGTTTGCCCTCGGGAACGGGGGGGAGCCAGTCCGCGATCGCGGCCGTTGCGTTTCCTGTCCTGTCCGATTGCGCCATTGTCCGACCATCCGCATTGAACCCGCGGGGGTTTTGCTTCATTTTGCGCCGGAAAACAAACCCGTGCCACCCCGGAGCGCAACATGACCCTTTCTCCCGCCACCACAACCGAAGAAACCCCAAAGACAACCTACAATCGCGTGATGCTGAAGATCTCGGGCGAGGCGTTGATGGGCGACCAGGGCTTTGGCCTGCATCCGCCCACCGTGCAGCGGATCGCGCAAGAGGTGAAGTCGGTTCATGACCTGGGCGTCGAGATCTGCATGGTTATCGGCGGCGGCAACATCTTTCGCGGCCTGTCGGGCTCGGCCCAGGGGATGGAACGGACGACGGCCGATTACATGGGCATGCTGGCCACTGTGATGAACGCGCTGGCGATGCAGTCCGCGCTCGAGGGGCTGGGTGTGTTCACGCGGGTGATCTCGGCCATTCGGATGGACGAGGTGTGCGAACCCTACATCCGTCGCCGCGCGGTGCGGCACCTGGAAAAGAAACGGGTCTGCATCTTTGCCGCCGGCACCGGCAACCCGTATTTCACCACCGATACCGCCGCGACGCTGCGCGCCAACGAAATGGCCTGCGAGGCGATCTTCATGGGCAAGAACGGCGTCGACGGCGTTTATGACAAGGACCCCAAGGCGCACCCCGACGCGGTGCGCTATGACTCGGTCACCTATGACGACGTGCTGGCCAAGCGGTTGAAGGTGATGGATGCCTCGGCCATCGCGCTGGCGCGCGACAATAACTTGCCGCTGATCGTCTTCGGTCTGGACGAGCCAGGCGGGTTCCGCGGTATCCTGGCGGGTGAGGGAACCTATACCAAGGTTCAGGGCTGACCCGGCGGTTTCACGCCCGTAACGACTTGGATTCACGAGCTGTGGCTCGCGCCCACTGGCGGCGCGGTCTTGCCTTTTTACGGACGGAATCCGTGTTTTTTTGCGAAAATTCCTGAAGGCAGTCGTTTTTGCTCGGTGGACGGTCTTTCGCGACAGACCGTCGCAGGCAGCCTTCCGTGCAGACAGGAGCAGCAACATCGAGAGGAGAGAGAATGTCCGACAATACGGAAACTGACTATGAGGTCGGCCAGGACAATATCCAGATCATGGGGTTGGATATCCACAACCCGGTCTTTGCGGTCTCGGGCCTGACCATCATCGCTTTCGTGTTCTTTTCGCTGGTGTTCCGCGAACAGGCCACGGAGTTCTTCGGCTGGCTGCGGCCGGCGCTGACCAGCCGCTTTGACTGGGTGTTCATGGTTGCGGCCAACATCTTCGTGGTGTTTTCGCTGCTGCTGATCGTTACGCCCTATGGGTCGATCCGACTGGGTGGCCAGGACGCACGGCCCGACTACAGCTATGCCGGCTGGTTTTCGATGCTGTTCGCCGCAGGCATGGGCATCGGGCTGGTGTTCTGGGGCGTGGCCGAGCCGATCTCGCATTACGGGTCGTCGCTGGGCGGTATGGCCGTGGGAGAGGACGGCGCGCGCACCGACTGGGCGCCGCTGGGCGCCGCGTTGAACGACCCTGAGGCATCGCGTGAACTGGCTATGACCGCCACGATCTTTCACTGGGGGATGCACCCCTGGGCCGTATATGCGATCGTCGCGCTGGCGCTGGCCTTCTTTAGCTTCAACCGCGGGCTGCCCCTGACAATGCGGTCGGTCTTCTACCCGCTGTTCGGCGAGGCGACCTGGGGTCCGCTGGGCCATGTCATTGACGTTCTGGCGGTGTTTGCCACGATTTTCGGGCTAGCGACCTCGCTGGGGTTGGGGGCGACGCAGGCGCTGGCGGGGCTGAACTATCTGTTCGGCGTTCCGGTGAGCGACGGGATGAAGGTGTTTCTGATCGTCTTGATCACCGCCTTTGCGCTGGTTTCCGTCGTCGCGGGTCTGGACAAGGGGGTCAAGCGCCTGTCCGAGGCCAACATGATCCTGGCCGCCCTTCTGCTGTTGCTGGTTTTGGTCGTGGGTCCCACGATGGTCATCCTGACGGGATTCTTCGAAAGCATGATCGCCTATGTCGAAGCGCTGCCGGCGCTGTCGAACTGGATCGGGCGTGAGGACACCAATTTCATGCAAGGCTGGACGGCCTTCTATTGGGCCTGGTGGATCTCGTGGTCGCCCTTCGTGGGCATGTTCATCGCGCGCATCTCGCGCGGGCGCACCATCCGCGAATTCGTGACCTGCGTGATCCTGATCCCGACCCTTGTCGGTGCGCTGTGGATGAGCGTGTTCGGCGGCGCGGCACTGGATCAGGTGATGTCGGGCAGCGTTCAGGCCCTGACGGATGCGGCGCTGGAGCTGAAGATGTTCAAGATGTTCGAAGCCTTCCCGATGGCCGGCCTTCTGTCTTTCGTCGGTATCGTTCTGGTGGTCGTGTTCTTCGTGACCAGTTCGGATTCCGGCTCGCTGGTGATCGACACGATCACCGCCGGCGGCAAGACCGACGCTCCGACCGCGCAGCGCGTGTTCTGGTGCGTTCTGGAAGGCGCCATCGCAATCGTTCTGCTGCTGGGCGGCGGATTGGGCGCCCTGCAGGCCGCGGCCATCGCAACCGGGTTCCCTTTTGCGATCGTGCTGGTTCTGATGTGCGTGTCGATTTTCATCGGGTTGGTGAACGAACGCCGCCGCAAGTGACGCGGTTCATGGTCTGAGCTGATAGGGTCTCGGGCGATCCGGGGCCCTTTTTTAGTGTCGGTCGCGTGTGGCCGCCACGGGGACACACACCTTGACCCGTGTGACTGGCCAAGGCTAACTGTCGCCGTTCGGTGTGCGCATTCGAACTGCCGCGGCCGCCCGTGGCTGGCTGGAAGACCTGCCATGTTGTCGGAGATGTCCGGTGTCATGCGCGGGCAGCCCTGTGGAACCATCGTGCATGACAAGGGAAGGACAGTGTGATGGGCACTCTGGATATCGATTTCGTGCGGGCGCAGTTTCCGGCCTTTGCCGAGCCGAGCCTGCAGGGACAGGCTTTTTTCGAGAATGCGGGCGGGTCCTATACCTGCAAGCCTGTGCTGGACCGGCTGACGCGGTTCTACACCCAGCGCAAGGTGCAGCCCTATGCCCCGTATGAGGCCAGCCGTCTGGCGGGCGAGGAGATGGACGAGGCGCGTATGCGCATGGCGGCCCTGTTGGGCGTTGACACTGACGAGCTCAGCTTTGGTCCTTCGACCACGCAAAACACTTATGTGCTGGCGCAGGCGTTTCGGCAATGGATGAAGCCGGGCGAGGCAATCGTGGTCACCAACCAGGATCATGAGGCCAATTCCGGCCCATGGCGGCGCCTGGCCGAGGACGGGATCGAGATCCGTGAATGGCAGATCGACCCCGAGACCGGCGCGCTGAACCCGGCCGATCTGGAAAACCTGCTGGACGACAAGGTGCGGCTGGTCTGTTTTCCGCATTGCTCGAACGTGGTGGCCGAGATCAACCCGGTGACCCAGATCACCGCCATCGCCCACGCCGCCGGGGCCTTCGTGTGTGTCGACGGCGTTTCCTATGCCCCGCACGGGTTCCCCAACGTGGGCGAGTTGGGGCCGGATATCTATCTGTTCTCGGCCTACAAGACCTATGGACCGCACCAGGGTTGCATGGTGATCCGGCGCGCGCTGGGCGAGCTGCTGCCCAACCAGGCCCACTACTTCAATGGTGACGTTTTGTACAAGCGGTTCACCCCGGCTGGGCCGGATCATGCGCAGGTGGCCGCCAGCGCAGGCATGGCGGATTATGTCGATCTGCTGTGCGACCATCATGGTGGCCCGGCTTCGGGCGCGGGCGAACGCGGCCAGTTCGTGCATGACCTGATGCGTGCGCATGAAATTGCGCTATTGCAACCGGTGCTGGATGCGGTCAAGGACCGAAACGCGGTGCGCCTGATCGGCCCGGACAAGGCGGAACAGCGCGCGCCGACCGTGGCGCTGGCGCTGAACCGCAACGCCGAGGAGGTCGCCGCCGAACTGGCGCAACACGGCATCATGGCGGGCGGCGGAGATTTCTACGCGGTGCGGCCTCTGACCGCGCTGGGGGTCGATCTGGGGCAGGGCGTTCTGCGCGTCAGCTTCACCCACTACACCTCGCGCGACGAGATTGACCAATTGCTTCAAGCGTTTGATCGCGTTTTGTGATCCGCTACGCTCGTTGCAGCGTAGACAAGGAAAAACAGGGCGAGCATGGACAGCAAACAGTCACCTATTCTCATCTGGTTCCGGCAGGATCTGCGCCTGTCGGACCATCCGGCGCTAAGCGCCGCGGTACGGTCTGGGCGGCCGATCATACCGGTGTTCATTCGCGATTCACTGGTGGCGGGCCTAGGGGCGGCGCCCAAATGGCGGCTGGGTCAGGGGCTGGCGGCCTTGGCGCGAAACCTTGAACACAAGGGCAGCAAGCTTGTCCTGCGCAGCGGGGCCCCACTGGACGCGCTGAAGGCTCTCATTGGCGAGACGGGCGCGCGCGAGGTCTATTGGTCTCGGGCCTATGACCCGGACGCGATCGCGCGGGACACGAGTATCAAATCGGCGCTGACGGAATTGGGCCTGACCGCAAAATCCTTTCCGGGGCACCTTCTGTTCGAGCCGTGGACAGTGGCCACCAAGACCGGGAAGCCCTTTCGGGTATTCACACCGATGTGGCGCGCGGTGGCGCAGCGGGACGTCCCCTCGCCGGATCCGGCCCCCGAGCGGCTGGCTGCGCCGTCAGACTGGCCCGCGTCCGAACAGCTGGACGATTGGGGCCTCGGGCACGCCATGCGGCGGGGCGCCGGGATCGTCGGGCAGCATGTACAGGCCGGAGAGACAGCCGCCGAGGCGCGGCTTGACGCCTTCATGGAGCGGCTGGACGCTTATCCGGCGCAGCGCGACGCTTTGGCGGATGACGGAACATCGCACCTGTCCGAATACCTTGCGCTGGGCGAAATCGGCCCCCGAACGGTCTGGCACAGGGTGAAGGGCGCGGCCCTGATCGGCTCGACCGGCGCTGACGCCTTTCTGCGGCAACTGGTCTGGCGCGAGTTCGCCTATCACCTGATGTACCACACGCCGCATCTGCTGACGCGGAACTGGCGGCAGGAATGGGACGGCTTTCCCTGGAACGAGGACATCGAGACGCCCGAGGTTCGGGCCTGGAGGACTGCGCGCACGGGCATACCGATCGTCGATGCCGGGCTGCGCGAGATGTATGTGACCGGGCGGATGCACAACCGGGCGCGGATGATTGTGGCAAGTTATCTGACCAAGCACCTGATGACGCATTGGAAAATTGGGATGGACTGGTTTGCCGACAGCCTGGTCGACTGGGATGCCGCCTCGAACGCGATGGGCTGGCAATGGGTGGCGGGTTCAGGGCCGGACGCCGCGCCGTTTTTCCGTATATTCAACCCGCAGACACAGGCCGAGAAGTTCGACCCGACAGGCGCCTATGTGCGGCGTTGGGTGGCCGAGGGTCAGAGCGCCCCGCCGGAGACCGCCCTGTCATATTTCGAAGCCATTCCCCGGTCGTGGAACCTGAGTCCCAACGACGCCTATCCGCGGCCGGTCGTCGATCTGAAGGTCGGCCGCGAACGGGCGTTGGCCGCGTATGAAGGCCAAAAAAACCAGTAAGGAACTGAAAACTTGCCAGAAACGCTTTCGCGACCTAGCCTGACCCGAATACCGCAAAGGGGAGCGCGGATGATCTTGACTACCACCGAGGGGCAGAAAAACCTGCCCAGATATTTTGCCCAAGTCTTCAAGATGCTCGGAAAGATGGAGTCCGGCCGGCTGGATATCAGCTTGCCCGACGGGCGCGTGTTTCGCAGCGAAGGCGCCAAACCCGGACCGGTTGCGCGAGTGGACATTCATGACCCCGACGTGTTCGCGCGCCTGATCCGAGAAGGCGAGCTTGGCTTTTCCGACGCCTACTTGGAAGGCGGGTGGAGCACGCCCGATCTGCGCTCCTTCATGGATCTGGTGCATTTGGGCACCGAAACGGTCTATGACGATTTCACCGGTAAGTTTCTGGTGCAGGCCTATGAGAAGCTGCGGTTCTGGCTGCAGCGCAATCACCGGAAACAGGCCCGCAAGAATATTTCGTACCATTATGATCTGGGCAATGATTTCTACGCCGCTTGGCTGGACGAAACGATGACCTATTCCAGCGCCCTGTTCGAGACCGGGCAGGAAAGCCTAGAAAAGGCGCAGATCGCGAAATATGCCAGCATGGTCGATGAGATGGGTGTAAAGCCAGGGGACCATGTGCTTGAGATCGGATGCGGCTGGGGCGGGTTCGCTGAATACGCCGCAAAGGAGCGCGGCCTGCGCGTGACGGGGTTAACGATCAGTCAGGAGCAGTTGAAGTACGCACGTCAACGGATTGAAAAAGCGGGGTTGTCAGACCGGGTCGAGCTCAAGCTGCAGGACTATCGCGACGAACGTGGGCAATACGACGGCATCGCTTCGATCGAGATGTTCGAGGCCGTCGGGCAGAAATACTGGCCCGTCTATTTCGAAACCGTGCGCGAGCGGCTGAAGCCGGGAGCTCAGGCGACCTTGCAGATCATCACTGTCGCCGACCGGCGCTGGGAGGTTTACAAGAACGGTGTGGATTTCATCCAGAAATATATCTTTCCGGGCGGCATGCTGCCGTCGCCGACGGTTCTGCGCGCGCAGATCGCTCAGGCGGGCCTGCAGGTTGTGCGATCGAAGGAATTCGGGCCGAGCTATGACCTGACGCTGCGCCGTTGGTACGACACGTTCAACGAAAAATGGGACCAGATCGCGGCCATGGGCTTTGATGAGCGTTTCCGCCGCATGTGGAATTATTATCTGACGGCCTGCGGCGCGGCCTTTGACACCGGCAATTGCGATGTGACACAGATCACAATAGCAAAACCGAACTAAAGCACGGAAAAGACAAATGCCCACCGCCTCACGCCTGGTTGCCGCGATCTGCCTTGTGGTCGTGGCCTTTCTGGTATCCGGAATGATCATGGACAACGGAGAGGAGGGCAAGGATTATGGCTATTTCACCTATGTCAACGTCATACTCGGGTTTCTGTGCGGCTGGGTGATCATGGGCAAGCGCGCCGGTCACGGGTGGACGGCCGCGATCAACAACGGGCTGACCGGGGTGGTTTCGCTGGTGTTCTGGGGGCTGTTCGTGCAGGGCACCTACGAGATGTTTCGTCTGGCGATGCGCCACCGGTATGACGGACCGTTCGAAGCGTTGCTTGCGATTTTCCAGCTGGGTGTCGAGTTCGGGCAAGAGCTGATCTATCCGGAAATCATTGCAACCCTGGCCTTCGGGGCCATCCTGTCGGGGCTGTTCACCGAAGAAGCGTCGCGTCGGTGGAACTGAGCTCTGGTTGAAGGTCCTGACAACATGACAGATCTGTTTTTCTACGGCACGCTGCGCCACTTGCCGCTGCTCGAACGTGTGCTGGGCCGGTCCGGGGATGCGCTGGCGGTTCGGCCGGCCCGCCTGATCGACCACGCCGTGCGTTGCGCAGAAGGGCAGCCCTTTCCGATGATCGTGCCCGAAGCAGGACAAGCGGCCGAGGGGCTGCTTGTCCAAGGTCTGCAGGCGTTGGACTTGGACCGGCTGGCCTTCTACGAGGGCGGGTTTGAGTTCGATCTGCGCGATTGCAAGGTGCAGTGCGACGATGGCACGCTGGTGCCGGTCCAGGTGTTCTTTCCTGACGCCGGCCGGTGGACACCGGGTGCGCCATGGTCGCTGGACCAGTGGGTTGCCCGATGGGGACCCATGACCCTGCTGGCCGCTGACGAGGTCATGAGCTGGTACGGCCGGATCGATGCCGTCGACATCGCCGAAAGCTTTCCGGCCATCCGAACCCGGGCCTGGGCCCGGCTTGCGGCCCGAAAACGCCGTACCGGAGATCCGCGCGACATTCGTAAGGACGTGATCGTTCACCGGCACCACCGGGCCTACGTCAACTATTTCGGTGTCGACGAGATCGACCTTCAGCATCGCCGCCATGACGGCACGATGGGGCCGGTTCTGAACCGCAGCGCCTTGATGCAGGGCGGTGCCGTGGTCGTCCTGCCATATGATCCGGTCCGCGACTGCGTTCTGCTGGTCGAACAGTTCCGCCCGCCCGTCTATCTGATCGACGACCCCGAGCCATGGGTCTGGGAACCGGTGGCCGGCATGATCGACCCCGGTGAGACGCCTGAACAGACGGCGCTGCGGGAAACGGTGGAGGAGGCGGGGGTGTCGCCGTATCGGCTGGAATACGCCGGCGGGGCCTATTCCTCGACCGGGTCGTCGACCGAATTCGTCCATCTGTATGTCGGCCTGTGCGATCTGACCGATCCGGCGGCCAATGGCGGTGTGACGGCCGAGGGCGAGGACATCCGCAGCCGGATCCTGCCATATGACGCGTTCATCGGCCAGGTCGACCGCCACGGCTTCAAGGACATGCCGTTGTTGGTGGTGGCGCATTGGCTGGCGCGCCATCGGGATCGGTTGCGCGACTGAGCATCGCCGCTTGTCGTCGGAGCCGGGCACCTGTATGCCTGCAATGATGCCAAATGACATGAGGGCGCCATGCGCATAGCACGAGATCTTGCCGACGCAGTTGGAAAAACCCCGTTGATCCGCCTCCGCCGGGTCAGCGAGGAAACCGGATGTGAAATTCTGGGCAAGGCCGAGTTCATGAATCCCGGTCAGTCGGTCAAGGACCGGGCCGCGCTCTACATCATTCGCGATGCCATCGCCCGTGGCGAGCTGAAACCAGGGGGAACCATCGTCGAAGGCACGGCCGGAAACACCGGGATCGGGCTGGCGTTGGTCGGGGCGTCGATGGGGTTCAAGACGGTGATCGTGATCCCCGAAACACAGTCGGAAGAAAAAAAGGACATGTTGCGCCTTGCCGGCGCGCAACTGGTCCAGGTGCCGGCTGCTCCGTACCGGAACCCCAACAACTTTGTCCACTATTCGCGCCGCCTGGCAGAGAAACTGGCCAAGACCGAACCCAATGGCGCGATTTGGGCCAACCAGTTCGACAACGTAGCCAACCGTCAGGCCCATGTGGAAACCACCGGCCCCGAGATCTGGGAGCAGACCGAAGGCAAGGTCGACGGGTTCATCTGTGCCGTGGGCTCGGGCGGAACGCTGGCCGGCGTGGCCGAGGCGCTGCAGCCCAAGGGGGTGACCATCGGGTTGGCCGATCCGCTGGGCGCGGGGCTATATTCCTATTACACGACCGGCGAAATCGCGATGGAGGGCAGCTCGATCGCGGAAGGGATCGGGCAGGTGCGCATCACCAAGAATCTGGAAGGGTTCAATCCGGACCATGCCTACCAGATCAGCGATACCGAGGCGCTGCCCTATGTGTTCAACCTGCTTCGCGAAGAGGGGTTGGTGATGGGCGGCTCGACCGCGATCAACATCGCCGGCGCGGTCCGGCTGGCCCGCGAAATGGGGCCTGGGCACACGATCGTCACGGTCTTGTGCGACTATGGCACGCGCTATCAGTCCAAACTGTTCAACCCCGAATTCCTGCGGGAAAAAGAGCTGCCCGTCCCCGAGTGGATGACCGAGGCGCCCCGCAGCATCCCCGGCGTGTTCGAAGACGTCTGATGGTCAGGCACCTGCAACATCTGCTGGCACTTGCCTTTGTGCTTGTGCTGAGTCTGGTCGGCGGTGCATCTGCCCAGCTGAGTGACACGCAAAGTGAGTATTACAAGAAATGGCTTAGCACAGCCGAGCGCGCTGAAAACGTCATTGAGGCGCGCCGTGCTTCGAATGCCGCATTCGAAAATTTGAGAGCAGAAATAAATGCTTACAGGGAGGACTTCAATAAGGCACGGACGGCAAACACCGATCGTTTGAAAACACTCGAAGCACAGCTTAATGCGCTTGGGCCGGCGCCCGAGGATGGCTCGGAGGAACCAGAGCAGATAGCACAGCTGCGGTCCCACTTGGAAAGTCAGATCAACAAGCTGAAGATCCCGCGGATCATCAGCGAGGAAGCCTTCAGTCGCGCCAATGGATTGATCAGCGAAATTGACGCGATCATTCGAGAGCGGCAGCGTACGCAGCTTTTGACGCGTGGGCCGTCGCCGCTCAATCCCGCGTACTGGGTACCTGCCTGGGAGGCGGTCAGCGAGGCCGGGCACAGCCTGGTCAACGAAACCAAGGCGAACCTTCGGTCAGCAGTCGTTCGTGAAAGAATGCGCAATGATGCTCCGGCAATCCTGACGCTGGTCATTTTGGCGCTGGTACTACTGCTGTTTGGGCGTCGCTGGTCAGAGAGGGCCGGCGATTATCTGCGGCGCTTTGGCGGTGCGGGGCGTGGCGTGTGGACCTTCATCGTTTCGCTGTTTCGGATCATCTTCCCGTGGATGGGGGTCGTTTTTCTCATTCAGGCCGTGTCGATGACCGGCGTTCCAGGGTTTCGCGGCGCTTTGCTGATCCAGGAAGTTCCCTATTGGGCCGCGATCATTCTGTTCTACGACTGGATCGGACGTCAGATACTTTCGATGAGCGAGGCCGATGGTGCCTTGGCCCTGCCGGAAGGCAAGGTTGCTGAACTGCGGCTTTACATCGACCTGTTGGCCGTGATGCTGATTTTGCACGAACTGGCGCAGTTGTTCGGTAGGATCGAAAACATCTCCGACGCGACCCGCGCGGTGGTTAACTTTCCCATCATTCTGATTACCGGTCTGCTATTATTGCGAGCTCGGCATATCCGTGGTGGCGGTGATGGTCGAGATTCCGAAGAACAGACTTCGGAGCGGGGCCGGGGATTTGCGCAGATCGTCGAGCTTCTTCGGCGTCTCATGTTTTTGTTGGGGGCCACCGGACCATTGCTTGCTGCGCTGGGTTATACCAACGCGGCCGTTGCGGTTGTCTTCCCGGCGGTCAAGACGCTTATTCTGATTGCGGCCCTGGTGATCTTCCAGCGTTTCGTGACATCGCTATATGGCTGGCTGACCGGCCAGCAGGACGGGGCGAGCGACTCGCTGTTCTCGGTTCTAGTCGGGTTCGTTCTGGCTGTTCTGGCGCTGCCAGTCCTTGCGCTGTACTGGGGCGCGCGGGAGACCGACCTGATCGAGGTCTGGTCGCGGATCATGCTGGGCTTCGACATTGGTGGCGTGACAATCTCGCCGTCCAATTTCCTGACTTTCGTGGCCGTCTTCGTGATCGGCTACATGCTGACCCGCCTCTTGCAAGGCACGTTGCGCGGATCGCTTCTGCCGAAGACCGGGCTCGACGCTGGAGGGCAGGCCGCTGTCGTGGCCGGAACGGGCTATGTCGGTATTTTCGTGGCGGCGTTGGTCGCCATTGTGGTCGCAGGCTTTGACATGTCTTCGTTGGCGATCGTGGCCGGGGCGTTGTCGGTCGGTATCGGTTTCGGCCTGCAGACCATCGTGTCGAACTTCGTTTCCGGGATCATTCTTTTGATCGAGCGCCCGATCTCGCAGGGCGACTGGATCGACGTGAACGGCATGACCGGATACGTCCGCGATATTTCAGTCCGCTCGACCCGGATCGAGACCTTTGATCGGACCGATGTCATCATCCCCAACTCGGACCTGATCAGCGGGGTGGTCACGAACTATACCCGCGGCAACACCATCGGGCGGGTCATCGTTCCGGTCGGAGTGGCCTATGGCACGGATACCGCCAAGGTCGAGAAGATCCTGCGCGAGGTGGCAAACCAGCATCCGATGGTCCTGTCGCACCCGACGCCCAACATCTACTTTGTCGGGTTCGGGGCAGACTCGCTTGATTTCGAGATCCGCGCGATCATCCGCGATGTGAATTGGGTGGTGGCGGTCAAGTCCGAAATGAACCACGAAATCAATCGCAGATTCGCCGAGGAGGGGATCGAAATTCCCTTTGCCCAACGGGATGTCTGGTTGCGCAATCCCGAGACATTGGTCGGAGCGCCTGGGGCTGGTGTCAATGCGCCCGAAGTCGAGTGCGAGCCGAGTCAAGGAAAGGCTTCGCCGGATGGATTGTCAGACGGTGCCCACAAGTCCGAGGGAGACGTCAAAACCTGAAGGCTCGGTGTCCGGGCCCAAAGAATGGGTTGTGTTGTTCATCAACAACGTCGGAAATTTTTGGTCTGGCTGAGATGCATGTGATTTGCGTTCAATCGGGCCTTGCAAATCCTGATTCATTGGTCCAAATATCCTCGGCACGGAGAGGTGGCCGAGTGGTCGAAGGCGCACGCCTGGAAAGTGTGTAGGCGGGAAACCGTCTCCAGGGTTCGAATCCCTGTCTCTCCGCCACAATTTCTCTTCAAGCATCTGATATTACTGTGATATCGGCGGGCTAATTTCTATTCGTCCCCCAATTCCCCCACCCCGAAAGCAGGCCATACCAAGTTGTGTAAAGACAAAGCTTGGCTGCCAATACATTCCCTTGCCGGACAGTACGACTCTAGATTTTCCGGCCCTGAGCCGACCCCCGAAGTGGGGTCTCGATGCTGCGACAAGACCCGCCTAACTAATAGTCTGCGGACAAAGCAACATTTGGCAAACTCGGTCAATAGCGTTGATACCCAAGGGGGCGTTGGCACGGAATGCCTGTTCTGAGCCGAACCTAGAGGTTTTTGCGTGACGCTTGAATGTCAGATTGCGTCGCAGGCCGCTCTTGTAAATTTGAGAAATCTATTTTGCTACCGTTTCACGGGCCGGGGAGAAGAAGGCATCGCTCTATGCGATAGCGAAGTGTCGTCAGCTGGAGGTCTTCGCAGAATCGGCTTCTCAGCACAGATTTTCTCATGTTCCCGGAGTGCAGCGCGTCGTTTTTGCTCATGCGACTTTACGATCGACGCCAATGGTGTATTCGAATCGTATGAGAATATTCCCGTGCATTGCGGATATAAACTGCACCCCCAGAAGAGTTGTTCTTTTTGTTCTTCCGTAGAGCCATCTTCCTACCACACTTTTTGCAGTCAGGATGCGCGGAAATGAAATCTGAGCAAAACTTCTTGTCTTTTTCCCAACCATTGGGAAGACATTTGGTCAGGCCTCCTTCCCGCTCCAAATCGTTGTGTGCGAGTTGGCGAACGTATTCCTTTTGCATCTCTGTTGGAATATTGCTGGAGTTGCCTCTGTGAGAACATAGAACTGAGGCTTCTGCCGAATGCCGTAGCCGGTCATCAAGCATGTTCCAAAGTGGTGTATCCACGAAGTCGGGAATTTGCCCTCCACAAAATTTGCAATCTAAACACTTGTAGACATAAACAGATTCAAAGTCTGGTTCGTTTCTCCGCGGACAGGCATTGACGTAGAATTTAGGAGTCAATTTACGCGGAACCATGTCGTTGAGCCGTGAGGCTTCGGCTCTCAATCTCTTCGTGAATTCTTTTTCCCATCTCTCCCGAGTCTCCGTCCGCCCAGTGACCAGCCACTTGCGTGGTGCCAGTAACTTTATTAGCCGTGTTAGTACATTTGGTGAGACGTGGCGATCTGCGTCCGAGAGGTCAATCTCTATGGCGCTAATTCCCATTCTCTGCATTCGTTCCCGTTTCGGTTGATCGACCTCATGCGTGACACGAATTTCAATGAACAACTGGACGCCGTTCAACTCCAGAACCGCATCAGGCCGAAACCCCTGGTGTACCCAGTCTTGTGGCTCGATGCGGACATTGGACTCCGATGCAATACGTTCAGGAAAGGAATGCGTCATTAGTTCGTTCAGTTTCGCGATGGGCCCGTTTGCCAACTCGTTTGGGGTGGGCCAGCCTGCCTTGCGAATGATTTCTTCCGGAATGAGAATTTTCCCCTTCAGGTCTTTTAGGGCTTGTTTTGCGGCTAAATGTAGTGCGGTTTCGCCAGCGCTCTCGCAGTTCACTTTTGATGCATGGGCGAAGTGCCATACCCGATGCTTGCCCTGACGCGCGATCAGGGGTGACTTGCAGGCAGGGCATAGACATCCGCAATCCGAGCCGTTCCGCACGTCGCTGACATGAACCAAACGACCATCCGTTTCGCGTATACCCCATCCCGGACGATTTTCGTGAGTTGCGGACAATGGTTAGCCCCTGTTGAGGTGTAGCTGAACTACTTCCATTGTAAGTATGCAAACTCCTGAATTCCAAGCTTTTGCCAAGGTGCTGGGCAGAAAACGGAGCGATATTGCCTTCTGCAAGCAAACCCCTGAACGCTGGACGAGCGGCAGGTATTGACGGTAAGGGCTAGGTCGTACGTCCAGCAGGAAGGGAACCCCAGTGCATACGCCTGACCACTCGGTGGCCGACAGCATCTATTACATCAACCTTGATCGCGTACCGGAACGCCGTGCCTTCATGGAGGCCGAGTTCGCGCGAGCCGGGTTGGCCGGGGCGCACCGTATCAGTGCGACCGACGCCAGCCAGCCGAGGGCGCTGGACGGCGCGCGCTATGTGCCGGGCAGTGGCAGCCGGTGGGGACTTTTGCCCAGCGAAATCGGGTGCTTCGAAAGCCACCGAAGGATATGGCAAATCGGAGCCGACAGAGGCCTTCCGGCCGTGGTCGCGTTTGAGGATGATGTCCAACTGTCCGGCGCGGCGGCCGATGTCATTCAGACCCTGGTCCGGAACGCCGACAAGTTCGACTATGTCAAGCTCGACTACTCGCCACGCGTGCGCCGGTTCGGGCCCGCCACAGATATTGGCGGCGTGGCGGTGCGTGAAATTCTGGAAATGGTGTCCAGCGCCGGGGCATATGTCGTGTCGCAGCAAGGATGCCGCAAACTGCTGAAATGGTCCGAGGAATACTCGGACCATCTGGATGACTTTCTGACCATTCCGCGCCCGGACTGGACCCTGTTTCAGTGTTTCCCGGCCGTGTGTGTCCAGGCCGTTCTGTCGCAGCTGGATACGCAGACCGTCATCAAGTCCAGCGAACGAGAGCAGGACGTGCGTATCAACAGCGGGCTGGACAAAGGGCCGACCTGGTTCCGGGTTGCGCGCGAGCTGAAGGCCGCGGGGCGCAAGCTGTACTGGCGGGCGGGGGGGCAGGCCCGCCTTTTGAAGCGGGGCGGCTATGTCGGTTTGGTTCCCTGTGCGGATGATCTTGAGGTCTGAACTCTTAAGGCCGGTTCGGGTCGAGTCTCTTGTAAATCGCTGGTTTTGTGTGCTCAAAAACAGTGAATAGCTCAAAATAATTCGCAATACTCTCGGGATGAGATTACACTGCGAGGATGTTTGAGTTGGTATGAGGTCGCGCCGTGGTTCAGACGATTTATGAAAAATACGGCGGATTCAAAACGATAAGCCGGATCGTGATGTCGTTTTATGAAATGGCATTGGAGTCCGACGAGATCGGCGACTATTTCGAAGACATCGACATGCCGCGCCTGATCGACCACCAGACCAAGTTCGTGTCTTCGTTGGTCGGAGGCCCGGCCTCGTTCAGCGATGACCGGATCGAGGCGGTTCACCGCCACCTGGGTATCAGTCATTCGGATTTCGACGCGATGGCCGCCTTGTTCGCGCAGGCCCTGTCGATGCACGGCATGTCGGATGAAGACGTGGAGGCCGCCCTTGCCGCCATCGAGGGCAAGCGGGGGATCATCGTCGCCCGCAACGCGGCATGAGCATCCAAGCCATCAACGAACAATTGCTGCGGGCCATCGGAGTAGGCGTTGCGGTATTGCGGGCTTCGGATCTGACCTTCATCTTCCACAACGGGCCTTTTGCCGAATGGTTCGGAACGCCGGCCGCCGATCAGACCCTGCTGGACCTGCTGCCCGATCTGGACGGGCGCGAACTGGATGACGTCAAGCAATCGGGGCTGCGCTATTCGGCCGAGCTGAAAATCAAGCCCAAACGCCGGACGCTGATTTTCGCCGTCTCGGTGTCGCTGGCCAACGGGATGGACGAGCAGATTCTGGTGGTCGAATGCCAGAACATCACCCGGATCCGTGAACTGGAAAGCATGATCGACAGCTACTCGACCATGGTCGAGCGCAACACGCGCGAATTGGAGCGCGAAAAGGAGCGGGTCGAGCGGTTGCTGCTGAACCTGATGCCGCGATCCGTGTACGAGGAGTTCAAGACCTTCGGCGTGGTGACACCGCAGCTGTTCGATCAGGTGTCGGTTGTGATGCTGGATTTCGTCGGTTTTACCGATTTTGCGGCCCGGACCGACCCCACGGTCACATTGAGCGAACTGAACGACATCTTCACCGCCTTCGACCGGATTGTCGAGCAATTCGGCTGCGAGCGGATCAAGACGATCGGCGATGCCTACCTGGCGGTGTCGGGAATGCCGGATGCAACGCCCGATCACGCGACGGCGGTGGCGCATTGCGCGGTGCGGTTTCTGCGATATCTCGACCGGCGCAATGAAAGCCATCCGCATAAATGGCAGGCGCGCATAGGCCTGGGCATCGGTCCGGCGGTGGGGTCGGTCGTGGGGGTGCAGAAATACGTCTATGATGTTTTCGGGCCGGCTGTGAACATCGCATCGCGGCTTCAGGTTTTTGCCAACCCGATGAACATTGTCGCGCCGGAAGAGATGAAATACGCCCTGATCGACGAATTCCAGATCGCCGATCTCGGGGCGGTCGAAATCAAGGGCATGGGGCGGATGGATCTGATCAATGTCAGTTCGCGGCTGAACGTATCCCGGTCCGGCCGGATGCCGTGATCATTCGTCCGGCGGCACCAGCCCTAGACCGCGCAGATAGATGCCAATCCCGGTTTCCAGAAGGTCCTCGGGCGGGAAGGGCGAGGACGCGCCCGTGTTGCGGGCATAGAGTTCGACCACGCCGTGGCTCATGGCCCAGATATGCGCGCTGAACATCGAGGCGGGTGGGCGTTTCTCGGGTGGGATGTGTTGTGACAGGTCGGCGGCTGACTGTTCAAGCACGGATTTCGCACGGTTTGCGGCCATCGCCAGCTCGGGCGTGCGGTTCAGGGATATGCCGCTTTCGAACATCGCGATGTAGTGACCGGGATGCTTGCGGGCAAAGGCCAGATAGGCCCGGCCGGTCGCCTCGAACGCGGCAAGCGCCGACGGCTGCCCCTTGTCATAGGCGTGTTGCATCAGGTCGGCGAACATCTCGAAGCCCTGGCGCGCGGCCTCGGCGATCAGGTCTTCGCGCCCGTGATAGTGGCGATAGACAGCGGCCGGCGTCACCCCGGCGGTCTTGGCGGCCTCGGACAGGGTAAAGCCGGTCGGGCCCTTTTCCTCGATCAGGGACAGGGCCGCCTCGATCAGCGCCTGCTTGAGGTTCCCGTGGTGATAGCCGCGCTTGGTCATACCGGCCTCGAATGCCTGTGTTTCTTTTGTCTTTTGCCTAATGGGTATATGGTGTCGATCGGCAGGAATCCACCGCTGCGGCATGGCCGCGCGGGTCGTCATGCATCCCAGATTTCCGGCCCCCCGCAGATCAGGGGGTCTGGGGTGCCGACGGTGTCGAGATCTTTTTCGTCATGGTCCAACCCCGCCAGAACCGTTCGGATCGCGGCCAGCCGGGCGCGCTTTTTGTCGTCCGCGCGGATGATGGTCCAGGGGCAGTGGTTGAAATGCGATCGGGTCAGAGTTTCGTGGATGGATTGGGTGTAGTCCTCCCACTTGCCAAGGCCGGCGATGTCGATGGGGCTGAGCTTCCAGTATTTCAGCGGGTCGTTTTCGCGGTCCAGAAAGCGCCTGAGTTGTTCGGCTCGACCAACGTTCAGCCAGAACTTGAACAGGCGGATGCCGTCGTTGACCAGACCTTCCTCCAACCCCGGAAGCTGTCTAAAGAAGCGCTCTCGATCGTCCGGGGTGCAAAAGCCAAAGACGTTTTCGACCACGCCGCGGTTGTACCAGCTGCGGTCAAAAAAAACGAGCTCTCCGGCCGAGGGCAGGTGCTGAATGTAGCGCTGGAAATACCACTGGCTGCGTTCGGCATCCGACGGTTTGCTGAGCGCCACGACCCTTGCGCCGCGCGGATTGAGATTTTCGCGGAACCGTTTGATGGTTCCTCCCTTGCCCGCGGCGTCGCGCCCTTCGAAGATGATGGCGACACGTTGACCGGTTTCCTTGACCCAGGCCTGCAGCTTGACCAGTTCAATCTGCAGCGCGTCCATCTGCCGGTCATAGTCCTTACGCTTCATCTTCTGTCGGTAGGGGTAGGTTGGAGACAGGATGTCGCCGCGGCCAGCATTCTCGATCGCGTCGCGGACATCTTTGGGTGCGGACTTGCGGTAATAGTCGTTGATTGCCCCTTTTTGGGTTCCGGTCATGAAGCGCCTCGTAACACTGTTCACAGGTCACTATGGCTTGCTGGCCGGGCTAACGCAAACCGGCACGGTGCGCTGCCCGCTCGATGGCTGCGGCCACCTCGGACGCGGCGACGACCTGTGGCATGTGGCCGATGCCCTGCAGTTCGATCAACTCGGCGCCCGGTATCCGATCGCGCAGGCGCCGCGAGTGCCAGTCCAGCCCCACGGTGGTATCGGCAGTGCCGTGGACGATCTCGGTCGGGGCCGAAATTTCAGGATAGCGCGGTTCGAGTCTCGTGACTTCATCCAGCAAGTTGGCGCGCTGTTTGGCATTGGCGTGCATGGATGCGCGGCGCAATGTCAGACCGGGACCGAAATGCTGGGCATAGCCTGCAGGCGTTTTTTGTGGAGCAAACACGGTACCCAGCGCTTTTTCGACATACCACTCCGGCACGAAAGCGGTAATCAAAGGCAGGAGCACTGCGCTGCCCCAGGCCGTCGATGAGACGCCATTGAACGAATCCAGCGGGGTTTCCCATGGCACCGCTGCCGGGGCGATCAGGACCAGAGCCAAAATATCTTCCGGTCGCGTCACCGCCCAGGCAAGGGCGACCGAACCGCCATAGCTTTGCCCCGCGACGATGGGTTTGTCAGCCCCCAACCGGGCCGCGGCCCTTTGCAGGATGTCCGCCTGTTCGACGATGGTTTCGCCGGCAGGATTGAAGCTTTGCGAATATCCAAGGCCGGGTCGGTCGAACACGATGACACGAAAAGACCTGGCCAGTATCGGTGCCAGCGCAAAGGTCATGTCGCGGGTGTTGCCGCTGGAGCCATGTATCAGCACGACGTCAGGCCCCTGACCCATGACCACCGCATGGACGGCGATACCGTCGATGTCCAAGATTTGCCCCTCGGGCGGGAAGTCGGCCAGGGCTCGGGATTCCCGCTGGGCCGCAAGCCAGAGGGTCACCGCCGCCAGCGTTGCAGCGGCCGCGGTGAACAGTATCAGCGCCTTAACGGCCAATTTCGTTCATGTCGAACGGGGTGGTCTGGTAGATCTCGTTGATCCAGTTCCCGTACAGAAGATGCGCGTGGCTGCGCCAGCGGTTCTGCGGAGTCCGGCTGGGATCGTCGTCGGGGTAATAGTTGATCGGAACGTTGATCGGCGTGCCGTTGGCGACGTCGCGGTCATATTCCTGTTTCAGTGTGTCGCTGTCGTATTCGAAATGGTTGAAGATATACAGAGCCCTGTGTGCGGGGTCCTCGACCAGGCAGGGGCCGACCTCGTCACTGCCCAACAGGGTGGTCAGGCCGGGGGCGGCGTCGATCTCGCCCTGTCGCACCTCGGTCCAGCGGCTGACGGGGATCACGCAGTCATCCGAGAAGCCGCGCAGAAACGGCGAGGCAGGCGCAAGGTTGCGATGCCGGAAACAGCCGAAAGCCTTGGCCGGAAGCATATGCTTTCGGACCCCGTGGAAGTGGTAGATCATCGCCATCCCGCCCCAGCAGACGCCAAATGTGGAATGCACGTTGGTCTGGGTCCAGTCGAACACCTCAGTCAGTTCATCCCAATAGGTCACGTCGGAGAAATCCAGATGTTCGATCGGGGCGCCGGTGATGATCAGCCCGTCGAATTTCTGGTCCTTGACCTCCTGGAAAGGGCGATAGAACTCTTCCATGTGCTCGGCGGCGGTGTTCTTGGTCTGATGTTCGGTCATCCGGATCAGCGACAGTTCGATCTGAAGCGGGGTTGCCCCGATCAGCCGCGCGAACTGGTTTTCCGTCTGGATCTTCTTCGGCATCAGGTTCAGCAGCCCGATCTTCAGCGGCCGTATGTCCTGCCGCATGGCCTGATCCTCGGCCATGACCATGACGCCTTCCTTGGTCAGGACGTCAAAGGCGGGCAGGTCAGAGGGGATCTTGATGGGCATGGCTCAAACTTCTGGTTGGTCCGGTGAGAGGCTCTAGTTAGGACGCGGCCCGGCGGGCCTCAAGGGTGCGTTCGATCAACTCGTCGAAATCACCGGCATCGCGTACCTGTCCGATCTGGTCGGTAGTGACGGTCACGCCCCAGTTTTCCGCCATCGCCCGATACCGCGGTTGGCGATGCGCAAGCGCCTGGGCATAGGTCCAGCGGATGAAGTCATCGGGGTTCACGTCAGCCTCGGCGCAGCCGTGCCGATCCAGGTAGTCCTGCCAGACGCGCGTCAGGAATTCGACCTGGTAGGACATGGGCTTGGGGGCCTTGTCAAAGCGACGGATCAGCTCGGCGGTGTGGTCGTCATCGCCCTTGATCCAGATCATCAGCGTATGGTGCGACAGTTCCGACAGCACGCGATCCGCCGGGTCATCGGGATCGACCCATTCACAGATCGACCCGCCCGTATCGCAGATGAAATGCGGATAACCGTACAACCGCTGCGCGCGGTCGATGAAATATTCGGTGTCCAGCAGGGCGTGGATCTCGGCCAGCCGGAACTGTTCCTGCCGGCGCCGGTATTCGGGCATGGGCAGGCCGCCCAGGTCCGGGTTTCCGGGCTTGCCCAGATAGGCGGACACGGGGGTCAGATTCTCGAACGAGATATTCGAGCCGATATAGATTGAATCGGTCAGCAGCAGATCGCGCAGAAACGGCACCTTCATCGCCTCGGCCTTGGCGTTGTCGGTGATGTATTCTCCCATATAGCGTGTACCGATCCGGTAATCGATCGAGTAATGAAACCAATCGCCGGATTCGCGCAGGATATTCGAGACATAGGTCTTGCCCAGCCCCGACATCCCGAAAAACAGCACCTTCTTTCGTGCAGCCTCGCGCCATTCCCGTGCCGAGCCGTAGATCATGTTCCGCCGTCCCTTGTTTTGCCCTAGCTAGAACGCAGGGCGCGCGGCGTCAATCGCGCCGCCCGGATCGACTGAGGATCGTCAAGCCTAAGGCAAGAACGCCGAACCCCAGATAGGCGTTGGGCGGAAGGGCCTCGTTTCGGACCAGGGCGCCAAGCGTGATCGCCACCGGAGGGATGATCAGCGTCACCAGCAGCAGATTGCCGCTGCCCGCCGCCGCGAGGACGCGGTAATACAGCAGATAGGCGCCGGCCGTCGCCACCACGGCGAAATAACCAATGGCCAGCCAGGTCTGGGCGGGCAGGATCAGGGCGGGTGGGCCGTCGACCGTCAGCATGATCGGCAGCATGAAAATCGTGGATCCGGTCAACATGCCGGCGGCCGAGACTTGCGGCGGCAGCCCGGACAGGTGAAGCCGCGCCCAGACCGCCGCCATTGCATAGGATACGGTGCCGGCCAGAATCGCCAGTTGCCCCATGCTTTGCAGGTCAAAGCGCAGCAGACTGCCGATGCCAATCGTGATGGAGACGCCGGCGAATCCGAGTATCACCCCGATCAGGCGGGGCGCCGAAAGCCTTTCGTCGGGAAAGACCGTCGCGGCGGCCAGAACTCCGAAAATGGCCGTGGCGGCGTTCAGGATCGACGTCAGGCCGGTATCCACATGAAGCTGACCCCAGGCCATCAGGGTGAAGGGTAGGGCATTGTTCAGCAGCCCCATGACCAGGAATGCGCGCCAGACCCTCCAACTTGTCGGCACGGGCAGCCGCTGGATCAGGACCAAGGCCCAAAGAGCCAGCGCCGCCCAGAAAACCCGGTGAAACACGGCGGTGATCACCGGGATCGAATCCAGTGCGATTCGGATTGCAAGGAACGACCCGCCCCAGATCAGGCCCAGCAGTAATAGTTCGGCCCCGGAGCGGGGTGAGAGTGTTTTTTGTCGTGTCATACAGGCATTTTCCACAGCCCAGCAGGGCAATCGACCCGGATCATGCGAAAAACCCCGCCACTTGGGCGGGGTTCATGTTTTCAACCGTTTGGCGGTCTTCAGTTCAGCGCATAGGTGATCTGGAAGCCGACGCTCCAGGCGCTGTTGCCGGTGAAGGTTGCGGGAGTACCGGGCGCACCGTCCGCTGTCGCGTCGCCCAGATCGGTATAGCGTACGCCGCCCGAGATTTTCGCCTTCTCCATCGAGTAGGTGCCGCCCAAGCCGATGCTCCAGAAACCGTCGGTGGGGCCGAGGTTGGAAACAGGTTTGTCCGTCGACGACTCGTAGCCAAGGGTCACCGCACCCGAGAACTCGTCGGTGAACTGATAGCCGAGGCCCAGCGAATACGTCCACGTCGCGTCGTCATAATCGACCAGCGGGTTTGCTGGGTAGGTTGGCGGAGCGTAGACGGTCTGAGGCCAGTCGACCCAGCGTACCGATCCAAAAAGAAGGGTACGTGGTGCAACACCAGTTTGGAAATCTAGGTTCACAGACTGTGGTGTTTCAATGGTACTAGATGTTTCGGTGGTAAGGGCTCCACCAGCAAGTGTCTCAGTTTGTGATAGGTCGTGGGAAATCTTCGAGTTGTAGGTCAGTGCCACTCGAGCTGCGATTTCTGGTTTTTCCCAGGCAACGCCGATGACATACCCCAGATCGGTCGCCGCGTCGGTGCTTACAGTGTAGTCACCTGTGATTGGAACCCCGACGTCGGCTTTAACGCGCTGCACCCGCAATCCGCCCAATGCACTGAGACCGTTGTCGAATTTATAGCGGAACAATGCCGTAATCGCGTCGGTATCTGCTTTTGCACGGAGCACATCGTCCGCGCCGCCACCCTGGGAAAGGGGATAGCTTGGTGCATACGCAATATCGGCGCCATATGGCTGGTCGTAGATCAACGCAAAATCAAGCTGATCATTCAGAGCCCGCTTGTATCCCAAATGTGGGGTAAAAAAGTCATTTGTGACGTTTCCCGAGTCAACAGGTTGCCCCAGTGGAGGTCCCGGCATCGTGCCGCTTACATCCGGATTTGTATATCCCAGACGAAACTGAACAACTGATCCTTCCTCGAAAATCAGGTTGATACCTTGACCGCTGCGGTCAAGACCGCCTGCCTGTACTGCCGTTGCCCCCGCGCACAACGCGCACGCTTGTAGCAGCGCTTTTTTCATCTGTTCCTCCCTTTTCACTATCCGGTGCCACGTCACTTTTGTGGTGAGTGGTTGTGGCGATGAATTCGATGAACCCTATTCACGCGGAGTTTAAAAAAACGTCAACCTATGACCGAACGTTAGTTGTTTTGTGTACCCCGATGTCGTGTTGCAGAATTGCTACGGCCTTCGGCTCGAACGTTTAGGAAAATACCGCCGAAAATCACGGCAGCTCCCAGCAGTGTCCAATGGTTGAGCGGTTCGCGATACAACAGCATCCCCACAACCGCGATCGTCGGCAGACGTGCAAAGTCGAACGGGATCACGACGCTGGCGGGCGCGATGGCCAGCGCGTTGGTGATGCAGAAATGCGCCAACAGCCCCGCCAGCCCGACCAGCAGCAGGAAGGGCGCTGTTTGCAGGGTCGGCGCCGCGATCTGCCCGTCGATACCCGATGCAGCAAGCCCCATGACCGCCTGCATGCTGGTCAACCAGAAGACGATGCAGCCAATGCTGGCGAACTGTGTCAGCTTTTTGGTCGAAATCGTTGTCAACGCAAAGAAAACCGCCGAGGCTGTCGCGGCCATCACTCCCGGCGAAATCGAGGTGGCGCCGGGGCGGGTCACGATCAGTACTCCGACAAACCCGATCACGGCCGACAGCGCGCGTGTCGGGGTCAGGCGCTCGCCTAGCAACAGGGGCGACAGCAGAATGACCCAGATCGGCTGCGTGAATTCCAGCGCGAAAACCTGCGCTAGAGGAATGACACTGACCGCGTAGAACCACAGGTTCTGGCCCGCGAAATGCACCGTGTTACGAACAAGATGCAGCCCGAACCGCCGGGTCGAAACTTGATGCCATTTTTGGGTCAGCGTCAGAATGGTGGCGACCACGATCACACCGACGACGCTGCGGTACATCATGATCTCGAACGTATCGTGGACGGCGCTCAGCTCGCGCCCCGCAACGGCCATAGAGGAAAACGACGCGATGGCGCCGGTCATCCACAGTGCCGTTTTGACCATCGTCCTTGCGTTCTCATTCATTCCGAATCCCTGCGCTATCGCCGGAGAAGCGAACCAGACACAGGCGGTTGGAACAACAACAAAAAAGCCGGGTCAGGGCCCGGCTCTTCGTGTCATTCCCATTCGATCGTGCCAGGAGGCTTGGATGTGATGTCATAGGTGCAGCGGTTGATGCCCTTGACCTCGTTGATGATCCGGGTGGCGGTTTCGCTCAGGAATTCGTGGCTGAACGGGTAGTAATCGGCCGTCATTCCATCGACAGATGTCACCGCCCGCAAGGCGCAGGCATAGTCATAGGTGCGCCCGTCGCCCATCACGCCGACCGTGCGCACCGGAAGGATCGCGACGAAGGCCTGCCAGATCTCGTCATACAGGCCATGTTTGCGGATCTGGTCGATATAGATCGCGTCGGCCTCGCGCAGGATTTGCAGCTTTTCGCGGGTGATCTCGCCCGGGCAACGGATGGCCAGGCCCGGTCCGGGGAAGGGGTGGCGGCCGATGAAGCTGGGCGGCAGGCCCAGTTCACGGCCCAGCGCGCGCACCTCGTCCTTGAACAGCTCGCGCAGCGGCTCGACCAGCTTCAGGCCCATCTTTTCGGGCAGGCCGCCGACGTTGTGATGCGATTTGATCGTGACTGACGGGCCACCGGAAAACGACACCGATTCAATGACATCTGGGTAGAGCGTGCCCTGGGCCAGAAACTCGGCGCCTTCGATTGTGTCGGCATGCTTCTGAAACACGTCGATGAACAGCTTGCCGATGATCTTGCGCTTCGTCTCGGGGTCCGAGACGCCCTCGAGCTCGCCCAGGAACAGCTCGCTTTCATCCGCGTGGATCAGTTGGATGTTGTAGTTGTCGCGGAACATCGAGACGACTTCCTGCGCCTCGTTCTTGCGCAGCAGGCCGTGATCGACGAAAACGCAGGTCAGCTGGTCGCCGATCGCTTCGTGGATCAGAATCGCCGCGACCGAGCTGTCGACACCGCCCGATAGACCGCAGATCACCTTCTTGTCGCCGACCTGTTCGCGGATCTTGCGGATCATCTCGTCGCGATAGGCGCCCATGGTCCAGTCGCCCTTGAACCCGGCCAGTTTCACGAAATTCTCGTACAGTTTTGCGCCCTTGGGGGTGTGGTGCACCTCGGGGTGGAACTGAACGGCATAGAAATGGCGGTTGGTATCGGCGGTGATCGCAAAGGGCGCGTTGGGCGAGGTGCCGAACACCTCGAACCCCGGTGCGATTTGGCTGACATGGTCGCCGTGGCTCATCCAGACCTGTTCTTTGCCATCGGTGAACCAGCCCTCGAGCAGGTCGAGCTTGCCGCGCGGCGTCACGAAGGCCCGCCCGAACTCGGCGGTGCCGTGGCCGCTTTCGACCTTGCCGCCCAGCTGGTGCATCATGACCTGCTGGCCATAGCAGATGCCAAGGATCGGAACGCCATAGTCGAAGATCTCTTGCGGAACACGCGGCGAACCTTCGCGGGTTACGCTGTCCGGTCCGCCCGAAAAGATGATGGCGCGCGGGGCCATGTCACGCACGAAATCCATCGTGACGTTCTGGTAGGGGTGGATTTCGCAATAGACGTTCAACTCGCGCAGGCGGCGCGCGATCAGCTGCGTCACCTGGCTGCCGAAGTCGATGATCAGAAGGCGGTCATGGGATGTCTCGGTCATACCCGGCCTTTAGGTCGGAAGCCTTGCATGTGCAAGCGCCTTGACGTCATTTGGCGGGAAAGAGTGACGCGGAGCGCACCGAATGACCGAAATCACGCTTAGACCTGCTGTTGTGGGGGACACGGACTCCATTCGCGCATGTATCCGGGCCGCCTATGCGGACCCGGCGGCGCGGATTCCCGATCTGCCAGACGTCGCGGCCAGCCTCGAGGATGACATTGCGCAGCATAACGTCATCGCAGCCGAGGTGCATGGCGAGATTTCGGGTGTTATCATCTTCGGGCCCGTGGGGCAGGCGATGATGGTGTTCAACCTGGCGGTTTCGCCGGTTGTACAGGGGCAGGGGGTGGCCCGCAAGCTGCTGGCCCAGGCGGAAGCCCAGGCCATCAGGTCAGGGTGCGACCGGTTGAAGCTGACGACCCACCGCATGATGAAGGATACCTGCGCGATGTACCGGCATCTGGGCTGGAACGAGGTCGCCGCGCAGGGCAACAAGGTCTTCTTTGAGAAACCCCTGTGATCCCCGAATGCGCCAGATCTGAGGGGTTGACCTGACGCACCATGTCGCTTTTTCCCCCAATGCGCCGGAAATCACATCTGATGGCGCGCTAGATTCCAGTAACACACATACCAACCTAAACAGTCACACGGGGTCATCTGATGACAGAGGCAAACACCCGACGCAGAGCGCGCGGTGGCGGCGGCGCCGCCCGCCGGGCCGAACGCACGGCGGTTCGGATCGAAACGGCGAAATACATCGAGCGCAACATTCCGAACTTTGAGGTTCTGAACGACGAGGCGCTGGAGATCATCGAAACCAACGCGGAGACCGTGCTGGAAGAAGTCGGCGTCAATTTCGTCGACAACCCGGCGGCACTGGAACGCTGGCGCGACGCCGGGGCCGATGTGGACGGGGAACGGGTACGCATCCCGCGGGGCCTTGCGCGCGAGTTGATCAAGACCGCGCCCAGCCAGTTCACGCAGCACGCCCGCAACCCCGAGAAATCGGTGGTGATCGGCGGGCGCAACCTGGTGTTGGCTCCGGTCTATGGACCGCCCTTCGTGCGCGATGCCAAAGGCGGGCGCCGCTATGCCACGATGGACGACTTCAACAAGTTCGTGAAACTGGCCTACATGTCCAAGTGGCTGCACCACTCGGGTGGCACCGTCTGCGAACCCACCGACATTCCGGTGAACAAGCGGCATCTCGACATGCTTATGGCGCATATGACGCTGTCCGACAAACCCTTCATGGGTTCGGTGACCGATCCCAGCCGGGCGCAGGATTCGGTCGAGATGTGCGAGATTCTGTTCGGCAAGGAGTTCGTGCAGGAAAACACCGTGATGACCTCGCTCACCAACATCAACTCGCCGATGACGTTCGACGACGTGATGATGGGGTCGCTGGAAGTCTATGCGCGCAACAACCAGGCCTGCATCATCTCGCCCTTCATCGTGGGCGGCGCGATGGCGCCGGTCTCGGTCGCGGGGACGCTGACCCAGGTGCTGGCCGAGGTTCTGGCCGGTGTGGCCTACAGCCAGATCATCCGTCCCGGCGCGCCTGCCATCTTTGGCGCTTTCGTGTCATCGATCGACATGAACTCGGGCGCGCCGACCTTCGGCACTCCCGAAGCGTCGCTCATCACTTATGGTGCGGGCCAACTGGCGCGTCGTTTGAACCTTCCTTACCGCTCGGCCGGGTCGTTCTGCGGCTCGAAACTGCCGGACGCACAGGCCGCATACGAAACCGCGAACTCGCTGAATACGGGCTTGCTGTCGGGCGTCAACTTCATGTTGCATGCCTGCGGCTGGCTGGAGGGCGGCCTGGTGGCGGATTTCGAGAAATTCGTGATGGATGCCGACCAGCTTGGCGTTCTGCACGCAATGGCCAAGGGCGTTGCATATGATGAGAACGCGCAGGCCATGGACGCAATCCGCGAGGTGGGGCCGGGCGGTCACTACTTGGGCTGTGCCCATACCCAGGCCAACTTCAAGGACGCGTTCTGGAAGACTGAGCTTCTGGACTACAAGCCTTTTGAAACCTGGGAAGAAGAGGGCGCGCGCGACACGCGCACTCTGGCCTCGGCCCGGGTCGAACATCTGCTGGCCCATTACCAGCAACCGCATCTCGACCCCGAGAAACTGGCCGCGCTGACCGCCTATGTCGAAGAAAAGAAAGCGTCGATGCCCGACGCCTTCTCCTGATCAGTGACAGGCCGGGGCGCGGCTGGCCTGATACAGCTGCGCCTCGCCCGCCAGTGCGATCAAAATGTCCAGGTGACGGACCAGAGAATAGGCCGGATCGTTGATGCGCCGCCGGTCTTCCATCTCGCGCTCCAACTCCAACAGCCGTATCAGCGCCGCCCCCGAACCGGGCAGGGCGCCAAAACCCAGCACACGCTGCAAATGCCTGTTGCGGTCGTAGTCCCGTGCCCCCAGTTTGGCCGCCCGAGCCAACAGGCGGGGACGGCGAAGGGATGTGATCATCGTGGTCAGGTCCTGCATCGGGCAATCCTTTATTCTATGTTGGATGCCTCACTGTTGCACAACCTGAACGGGTGTTGCCTTGTTCGGGCTCTCTCCGAACGATGGTTTCACCACTGTTTATGATTTTGAATCAATTCTGGTTGGCGCCGTTGGTGGTTAACGAACGAGTAACGAAACCAACCCTAGTTAGATTTGGTTAACACTTTATCCAACGGCGGATACTGGCAGTTTGGTTTGTCGACGAGGGCGTACAACAATGGACAACATCATGGCTTCCACCGTTCCAACCTGGGTCCCCGAGGGCGCGCAGCGCTATCTCGCCCATACCGAAGCGGGGCGGTCGATCCGGGATCTTGCACGATCGGCCGGATGCCACGCGTCAACCATACTCAGGCAGATCCGACGCATCGAAATGCGGCGCGACGATCCGCTGGTCGATGCAGCATTGCAATCGCTTGCGCAAACCCATTTCGCCGACCAGAGCCGGCGGCAAGAGGCAGACGAAGAGCCCACGCCGTGCGAATTGACGGCCGAAGACGAGGAGTTCGACCGCGAGGCCCTTCGCGTGCTGCGCCGCCTGTGTGAAACCGGCGCTGTTCTGGCCGTTGCCGAGGACATGGACAAGGCCGTCGTGGTGCGCGATAGCGGGGCGGCCGGCGCGACCCGGACCGCCGTTGTCGATTGCAAGATCGCCCAGGCCTTGGCTTTGAAAGACTGGATCTCGTGCGACAATCCCGGACGGATCAGCCGCTATCGGATCACCCCGACAGGGCGAACGGCGCTGGGTCAGTTGATCGCGGATGCGGAAAACCGAGCCAGGGCAAGGGCGGAATTCGGCATGGCCGAGGCTCCGGCAGCGTTTCAGCATCGCAACGCGGCACGGCCGAGCCACGCCCCGCGCGCGCGTCGGATCCGCTACACTGCCGCCGAAAGCCCTCTGGTCGCTTTGGCGCGTCGGCGGGACCGGGATGGAAAGCCGTTTTTGGATGAAAGTCTGGTGCGCGCCGGCGAACGGCTGCGGGAAGATTTTGAGTTGGCTCAGTTGGGGCCACAGGTCACGCAGAACTGGGACAGGTTCCTGACCGGCGGCGGGCGCGTCGGGTTCGAGGGCGATGCGCCGGTTGCGCGGGGGTCCTCCGAGGCACGCGACCGCGTGGCCCGCGCGTTGTCGGATCTGGGGCCGGGGCTAAGCGATGTGGCCTTGCGCTGCTGCTGCTATCTGGAAGGGTTGGAACTGGCCGAGAAACGCATGGGCTGGTCGGCGCGCTCGGGCAAGATCGTGCTGCGGATCGCGCTCCAGCGGCTTAAGCGGCATTACGAAATGCAGGCGGAGAGCGACCGGCGGATCGGGTGATCTGCCGCGAACTTCATTGGTTTTGCTTGCGATAGCCGTCGTAGGTGATAGTCAGGGATTATGAATTTCACCCTCAGACAGCTGCAATACTTCCGCGCTGTGGCCGAGCAGCGCAACTTTGGCCGGGCTGCTCAGGTGTGTCACGTTTCTCAACCGGCACTATCGGTGCAGATCCGGGCGTTGGAAGACATCATGGGCGGGCCGCTATTTGAAAGGCGCGCCCGTGATGTTCTGCTGACGCCGTTGGGGCGCGATGCGCTTGAGCACGCACGGCGCATTTTGGGCGCGGCCGAACGGTTGGATCGGTTTGCGCGTGACAACTCCACCGGGCATCGCAGTCTGTCGGTCGGTTTGATCCCGACCGTCGCACCGTATCTGTTGCCGGGTGTCCTTGCTGGTCTGCGGTCAGCGGATGTGTCCCTGCGCGTGCAGGTGCGAGAGGCGCGCACCGAGCGGCTGCTGTCGATGCTGAAAGCGGGAGAGATCGACGCCGCCGTGCTGGCCCTGCCGGTGGGTTCGCGCGGCATGGACGAGGTGCCTCTGTTCGAGGATCGCTTTCTGCTGGCTGGCAGCGAGACACGCCTGAACAGCCTGACCGTCAGCCCCGACGCTCTGCGCCCAATCGACCTGAATGCAGCCCAGCTGATGCTGCTGGAAGACGGGCACTGCCTTACGGATCAGGCGCTTGAGGTGTGCGGTCAGGACCGGACCAGCGCCCATATCAACATGGGCGCATCGTCATTGGCCACGCTGTCGCGGTTGGTGGCCGAGGGGTTTGGCCTGACCCTGATCCCTGAACTAGCGGCGCGTTCCGAGACCAAAGCCGTTCCGGGGCTGAAACTGCTGCGGTTCGGCGCCCCGGAGCCCGCTCGGCAGATCGGCCTTGTGCGGCGCGACTCGTCGGATGGGGCGGTGTGGTTCGGTCAACTGGCCCAGGTGATCCGGCAGGTAGGCGAAAGCATCGTGTCAGAAACCCGGAACTAAAAAGGGCCCGCACTTGGCGAGCCCTTTGCATGGAGGGTGGTTGACGCCTCAGGCCATTTCGGGCTGCTGGGCTTTTTCCAGGTGCTTCATCAGGTTTTCGGGCGACGAAACGCCATAGGGGTCCTCGGGGCAGTTGTCCATCAGGCCGGGCTCTTCGAACCACGCCTCGACCACGCCATCGTTGATGATGGCGGCATAGCGCCACGACCGCATGCCAAAGCCCAGATTGGCCTTGTCGACCAGCATACCCATCTTGCGAGTGAACTCGCCCGACCCGTCGGGGATGACCTTGACGTTCTTCAGCCCCTGATCCTGTGCCCATTTGTTCATGACAAAGCTGTCATTGACTGACATGCAGTAGATCTCGTCGATGCCCTTGGCCTTGAACGCCTCGTAGTTGTTCTCGAACCCCGGCAGTTGGTAGGTCGAGCAGGTGGGGGTGAACGCACCGGGCAGCGAGAACAGGATGACCCGCTTGCCTGCGAAGTAATCGGCCGTGGTCTTGTCTTCCCAGCGGAACGGGTTGGGCCCTTCGATCGAGTCGTCGCGCACGCGGGTGTGGAACGTCACGTCGGGTAGCTTGGCACCGGTTTTCATGGGCATCTCCTGTGATTCACATTTATTCGGCCCGTGGGTTAAAACGATTCCAAACCGGCTTCAACACGGGATGTGCTGCGTTTGCGAAAATCCTCTTGTATGCTGAAAACATGTCGAAATCAGCGTCGATCTCCTAGAAAATCGCGCTTTCATTCTGCATCTGCAAAACGCTGACGCATGGCAGCTATGCATGGCTGGCGTAATACATCCGACCGGTTTATGTTATGCACCAACCAAATTGACCCAAAGTCAGGAAACCGGCCCCGTGCGCGATCTGAAAATCCCTGAACAACGTCACCCGGAAAAGGCGCATAAGCCCGACAATGCGCAGCCGAAAAAGCCCAGCTGGATTCGGGTGAAAGCGCCCGGCGGCAAGGGCTATGCCGACACGCGCCGGATCATGCGCGACAACAACCTGGTCACCGTCTGCGAAGAGGCCGGATGCCCGAACGTGGGCGAATGCTGGAGCCAGGGCCATGCGACCATGATGATCATGGGCGAGATCTGCACCCGTGGCTGCACCTTCTGCAACATCGCCACCGGTCGCCCCGATGCGTTGGACGCGTTCGAACCAGGCCGGGTGGCACATGCGGTGGAAAAGCTGGGCCTGAACCATGTCGTCATCACCTCGGTTGACCGCGACGATCTGGCCGATGGTGGGGCCGAGCATTTCGCTCAGACCATTCGCGCGGTACGTCACCGCTCCCCCAAAACAACGATCGAAATCCTGACCCCGGATTTCCTGAAATGCGATCCGTCGGTTCTGGAAACCGTGGTCGCGGCCAAGCCGGACGTGTTCAACCACAATCTTGAAACCGTGCCGGGCCTGTACCCCGAGGTGCGCCCAGGCGCGCGCTATTTCCACTCACTGCGGCTGCTGCAACGGGTCAAGGAATTGGACCCGTCGATCTTCACCAAGTCGGGGATCATGGTTGGTCTGGGCGAGAACGAACAGCAGGTGCGCCAGGTCATGGACGACATGCGCGCCGCCGACATCGATTTCCTGACCATCGGCCAGTATCTGCAGCCCACGCCGAAACACCACCGCGTGGACCGCTTTGTCACGCCCGAAGAATTCGCGGCCTATGAAAAAGCCGCCTATGGCAAAGGGTTCCTGATGGTTTCGGCCACGCCGCTGACCCGCTCGTCTTACCATGCGGGCGATGATTTCGCGCGCCTGCGAGCAGCGCGACAGAAAAAGCTGGGGCAGGCGTGACGCCGCAAGCGCTGGCGCAACTGACTGCGCTGCGCCACGCGTTGCACCAACGGCCCGAGGTCTCGGGTGAAGAGTCTGAAACTGCCGCCTTCATCGCCGAGCAATTGCGCGGTGTGACCGGCCGGGTTCTGACCGGAATCGGTGGGCACGGGGTCGCGGCCGTGTTCGACTCGGGCCAGCCGGGGCCCACCGTGGGCATCCGCTGCGAACTGGACGCGCTGCCGATATTGGAGATGCCGGGTAAACCCTGGTGCTCGCAGGTTCCGGGCAAAGGTCATCTGTGCGGCCATGACGGCCACATGGCCATGGTGTTCGGCGTAGCGCTGGACTTGGCGCAAACGCCGGTGTCGCGCGGTCGGGCCGTGCTGATCTTCCAGCCCGCCGAAGAGACCGGTCAGGGCGCACGCGATTTTCGGAACGACCCGCAATACGCTGAAATACAGCCCGATTTCCTGTTTTCTCTGCATAACCTGCCGGGGCTGGACCTGGGCGCGGTCGAACTGTGCTCTGGCCCGGCCAATTGCGCCTCGCGCGGGATGCGGGTGCGGCTGATAGGCAAGACCTCGCACGCCGCGGCTCCGCAGGACGGGCTGTCGCCGGCCTCGGCCATGGCGCAGTTGATACCGGCCCTGACCGCCTTGGGGTCGGGCGGAGAGCTGACCGAGGATTACGCGCTGACCACCGTCACCCACGCCCAACTGGGGGCCCCGACATTCGGCGTGGCGCCGGGTGAGGCCGAGATATGGGTGACGCTGCGCACCGTCTCGGACGCGCGCATGGCGCAACTGGTCGATCAGGCCGAGGCGCTGGTCTGCGAGGCCGCGGCCGACGAGGGGCTGGGTGTCGAGATCACCTATGACGACGTGTTCGAGGCCTGCGTCAACCACCCGGAGGCCGTGCAGATCCTGGCTCAAGCCTGCGTACAGGCCGGGGTGCAACCGCGCCTGACCACCGCGCCGCAAAGGTTTTCGGAGGATTTCGGGCAATTCGCCAAGGGGTCGAAAACCGGCATGTTCTGGCTGGGGGCCGGGGTTGACCATCCGCAACTGCACAACCCCGACTATGACTTCCCTGACGCGCTGATACCTGTCGGCGCGGGCATCTTTCTGGCGGCAATCCGTCAGGTGCTGGACGCGCCGGTCACGGGCTGAGCTTGCGCGGCTGGCTGGTTGCCCATTCGGGCCACCAGCCCATGTATTCGATAACCGCAATTAGCAGACACAACACGATTAGACCCAGTACCAGCTTGACCCGCTGGTCCGAGGGCGGATTGCGCGCCCAGCGGGACATTCGCAGAAGGTGGCGCAGGATCATGGGGCCTCGAATCCGCGGCGGGATCAGTCTTGGGTAAAGCGGACCTTGCCGATGAAGGGCAGGTTGCGGTTGCGTTGCGCATAGTCGATGCCATAGCCCACGACGAATTCGTCCGGGATCTCAAAGCCGATCCAATCGGCGCGGAAATCGACCTCGCGGCGGCTGGGTTTGTCCAGCAGGGCAATCGACTTGAGCCGTTTTGGCTGGCGGCTGCGCAACAGGTTGGTGACGTGGTTCAGCGTGTGCCCCGTGTCGACGATATCTTCGACCACCAGCACGTCGCGTCCTTCAATTGCGCCGCGCAAGTCTTTGAGAATGCGCACTTCCCGGCTGCTTTCCATTGAATCTCCATAGGAGGACGCCTCAAGAAAATCGACCTCGATCGGCAGGTCCAGTTCGCGTACCAGGTCGGCGATGAACACGAAGCTGCCGCGTAGCAGGCCTACGACCACCAGCTTGTCGGTATCGCCGAATTCGCGAGTGATTTCGCGGCACAATTCCTCGATCCGTGCCGCGATGGCCTTGGCCGAGATCATCTCATCTATCACATATGCGCGCTGGCTCATGGCTGCCCCCTTGATCTTTGGCGCGCAACATACGACATGACGCGCCATTGTCACGTTTCAAATGCCCAGGTTGCCATGCCCACTCATTCGGAAACTCGCCACCTCCCATACAGCGCGCAGCAGGTGTATGATCTGGTCGCGGATGTGGCGAAATACCCCGAGTTTCTGCCTTGGTGTGCAGCCGCGCGGATCCGGAGGACCTATGCGGCGGGCGAGGCGCAGGTGATGGAGGCCGATCTGGTGATCTCGTTCAAGGTGTTCCGCGAACGGTTCGGCAGCCGGGTTACGCTGCACCCCGATCAAAGGAAGATCGACACCGAATACCTGGACGGCCCGTTTAAATACATGAAATCCGACTGGCATTTCGAGGACGCCCCCGAAGGCGGCTGCAACGTGTCCTTCCACGTGGATTTCGAGTTCAAGAACGCCGTGTTGCAAGGCATCATCGGCGTGGTCTTCAACGAGGCGATGCACCGGATCGTGCGCGCCTTCGAACAACGCGCGGCCAGCCTCTACGGCTGAGGGTTTACCCGGCGCGGGCGCACGTTAGACTGCGCCGCATGACTGATTTCACAAGCGCTCTTTCCGAATTCGCCGCGGGTCCCGTGTCCACGACTGCGCAGGCTAGGATCGTCACGTCTTTGTCCGCGCTCGATTGGTTGGCGGTCGGGCGCGCAGGCGTCAACGAACCGGTCTCGCGCATCCTGCGGGAGATGGTGCTGGACGAAGGCGGGTCCGGACAGGCCACCCTGTTCGGCGGCGGGACCGCGCCGATGCGCGCTGTGGCTTTGGTCAACGGCACGGTGTCGCACGCGCTGGACTATGACGACACGCATTTCGCCCATATCGGCCACCCCTCGGTGGCGGTGTTTCCCGCCGCACTGGCCGTGGCCGAATGGCAGGACCAACCCATCGTCGATCTGCTGGAATCGGCCTTGGTGGGGATGGAGCTGTCCATCCGTGTCGGCCTTTGGCTGGGGCGCGGGCATTATCAGGTCGGGTTTCACCAGACCGCGACGGCGGGGGCGTTCGGAGCGGCCGTGGCAGCTGCCCGCCTGCTGGGATGCGATCCGGCAGCCATGCGCCGGATTCTGGGGCTGACCGCGACCCGGGCGGCGGGCCTCAAGGCGCAGTTTGGCACCATGGGCAAGCCTTACAATGCGGGGCAGGCGGCTTCGGTCGGGGTCGAGGCCGCGCTGCTGGTGCAGCGGGGGTTCGTTCCCAATCCCGACGCCCTGACCGGTCCGTTCGGGTTTGGCGCGACGCATCACGGTGCCGATGATACAGCCTCAGCTCTGTCGGGACTTGGGGATGAGTGGCTGATCGAAAGCGTCAGCCACAAGTTCCACGCCTGCTGCCACGGGCTGCACGCCGCGCTCGAGGCGGCGCGCAATCTGGACATCGCCGAACCTGAGGTGGCCGAGATCAAGATCCGCACCCATCCCCGTTGGATGAGCGTCTGCAATCAGACCGCGCCGACAACCGGGCTGGGCGCCAAGTTTTCCTATCGGACGGTGATCGCAATGCAGGCGCTGGGATACGATACGGCCCTGCCTGAAAGCTACACGGACAAGGTCTGCGCCGATCCGCGCCTGCAATCGCTGCGCGACCGGATCACGGTCGAAGCGGACGAAACGCTGTCCGAGACTGAGGCCCGCTTGGCGCTGCTGCGGCGGGACGGGGCGCGGCGCGAGGCGACCCACGATCTGGCCGCGCCGATCTCGATTTCCGAACGCGAGGACCGGGTCCGTGACAAGGCCGCCAAACTGATCGGCGCGGACGAAGCGGATGCGATCTGGTCGATGCTGCGCACCGGCGGGCGCGCAGCGGATCTGGCGAAACTACTGGTTGACTAGACCACGCGCCAGTGCAGCGGAAAGCCGGGGGCGAACACGGTGACCGGGCCATCGCGCGTTTCGATCTTGTCGGGGTAGGTGACCGGTTCGCCCTTCTGCAGGGTGATGGTCTGATCGTTGACGGGCAGCCGGTAGAACCTGGGCCCGTTGACCGAGGTAAACCCTTCCAGCTTGTCCAGCGCACCCGCGCGGTCAAAGACCTCCGCCACCAGCGACATGGTGTTCGTGGCGGTGAAACACCCCGCGCAGCCGCAGGACGTCTCTTTGTTGGCGTCGGTATGCGGGGCGCTGTCAGTCCCCAGAAAGAACCGTTCGTCGCCCGAGGTCGCGGCATCGACCAGAGCCTTTCGGTGCTCTTCGCGTTTGGCGACGGGCAGGCAGTAGTAGTGCGGCTTGATCCCGCCCACAAGGATGTGGTTGCGGTTGATGATCAGGTGATGCGCGGTGATCGTTGCGCCAAGGTCGGTTTCGTTCGCGCGCACATACTCCACTCCGTCGCGGGTGGTGATATGCTCCATCACCACGCGCAGGCCCGGCGTGGCCTTGCGGATCGGGTCCAGAACGCGGTCGATGAACACCGCCTCGCGGTCGAAGATGTCGATCTCGGCATCGGTGACCTCGCCATGCACGCAGAGCGGCAGGCCGATCTCGGCCATCCGTTCCAGCACGGGGCGCACCATGTCGAAATTCCGCACGCCCGAGGCCGAGTTGGTCGTGGCCCCTGCCGGGTACAGCTTGACCGCCTTGACCAGACCGCTGGCATGGGCCGCGGCCATGTCGTCGGGGTCGGTATCCTCGGTCAGGTACAGGGTCATCAACGGCTCAAAGCTCATGCCTTCGGGCAGGGCAGCCAGGATACGGTCGCGATAGGACGCGGCCTGAGCGCCGGTCACCACAGGGGGCACAAGATTGGGCATAATGATGGCCCGCGCGAAATGGCGGGCGGTTTCGGGCAGGACGGCCTGCAGCATGGCGCCATCGCGCAGATGCAGGTGCCAGTCATCGGGGCGGCGGAGCGTCAGAGTATCGGTCATGGCGCCGGGCTAGCACAGGTAGGCCGCACGGGAAAGTGACAACAAACCTTGCCAGACGACCAGATTGCCGCAAGTCCCGGAAAGATCACGGTCTTGACGCGCAGCGGCAGCCATGACCTGTTGTGCCAAGGGAGATAGAGACACATGAGCCAGCCAGATACCATCGACGCCGTTCAGAAGATGCTGGGCGAACAGGGCTATGTCTGTAGCCGCGCCCTGGCCACCGTGGTTTTCCTGTCGCTGAAACTGGGCCGGCCGCTGTTTCTGGAAGGTGAAGCGGGTGTCGGCAAGACCGAGATCGCCAAGGCCCTCGCCTCTGGACTTGGCCGCCGCCTGATCCGGCTGCAGTGCTATGAAGGGCTCGATGCGTCCTCGGCCGTCTATGAATGGAACTTTCCCGCGCAGATGGTGGCCATCCGCACCGCCGAGGCGGTCGGAGGGTCCGACCGGAAGGGTTTGCAGGAGGAACTGTTCAGCGGCGACTATCTGATCCGCCGACCGCTGCTCGAGGCGATGGAGCCCGACCCGGCTGGCCCGCCGGTGCTGCTGATCGACGAGCTGGATCGCACGGACGAACCGTTCGAAGCCTTCCTGCTGGAGGCGCTGAGCGATTTCCAGGTGACCATCCCAGAGATCGGCACGATCAAGGCGCCCGAACCGCCCATCGTCATCGTCACCTCGAACCGCACGCGCGAGGTGCATGATGCGCTCAAGCGCCGCTGCCTGTATCACTGGGTCGATTACCCCGATTTCGACCGCGAGCTGGAGATCCTGCACGCCCGCGCGCCCGAGGCCGCCGAGGCGCTGAGCCGCGAAGTGGTGGCCTTTGTCCAGCACCTGCGCACCGAGGACCTGTTCAAGAAACCCGGCGTGGCCGAGACCATCGACTGGGCGAAATGCTTGCTGGCGCTGGACGTGATCAACCTCAGCCCCGAGGTGATCGGCGACACGCTGGGCGCGATCCTGAAATACCAGGACGACATCCAGAAACTGCAGGGCTCCGAGGCCAAGCGCATTCTGGATCAGGCCAAAGCCACGCTCGAACCGGTCTGATGTCGTCGCGGCGCCAAAACACTCCGGGGGCCTAGCGATGGCCGAACAGCTTCCACTGGATATTCCGGCCGATCCGAAACTGGCGCAGAACATCACCCATTTCGCGCGCGCTTTGCGCAAGGCCGGGCTGCCGATCGGCCCCGGCCGCGTCGTTGACGCCATCCGCGCGGTGCAGGCGGCGGGCTTCACCCGCAAGCAGGATTTCTACTGGACCCTGCACGCCTGTTTCGTGAACCGACCCGAGCATCGCACCGTGTTTGCCCAGATCTTCCGCCTGTACTGGCGCGACCCGCGATACCTGGAGCATATGATGTCGATGATGCTGCCGGCCATTCGCGGAGTTCAGGAGGAACGCGCGGCCGAGGCCGGCGAAAAACGCGCGGCCGAGGCCTTGCTGGACGGTGTCGAGCGGGACGAACCGAAAGGCGCGGAGCAAGAGGGCGAAAGCGAAATCGAGATTGACGCCACTCAGACCGCCTCGTCCGAGGAACGGCTGCGGTCGCTGGATTTCGAACAGATGAGCACCGCGGAAACCGCGCAGGCCAAGCGCATTCTGGCACGGTTGCAATTGCCTGTGGACCCGATCGCCTCGCGCCGTGGTCAAGCCAGCCATCTGGGTCGGCGGATCGACCGGGCGCGCACCTTGCGCGCGGCCATGCGCCAGGGCGGCGAACTGCGAGAGATCGCGCTGGTCCAACCGAAACCGCGCTGGCCCAACCTGATCGCGCTGTGTGACATCTCGGGGTCGATGAGCCAGTACAGCCGGATCATCCTGCACTTCCTGCACACGGTCTCGAACGCCAAAGGGGCCGGCTGGGCCAAGGTGCATGCGTTCACCTTCGGCACGCGGCTGACGAACATCACACGGCACCTGCATCAGCGCGACGTCGATGCGGCGCTGGCCGCCGCCGGGGCCGAGGCGCAGGATTGGGAGGGCGGCACGCGCATCGGCGAATGCCTGCACCAGTTCAACCGAGACTGGTCGCGCCGAGTTATGGGGCAGGGGGCCGTCGTGCTGCTGATCACAGACGGGCTGGAACGGGGTGACCCCGATCTGCTGGAAAAAGAGATCGAACGCCTGCACCTGTCGGCCCGTCGACTGATCTGGCTTAACCCGCTGCTGCGCTGGGACGGGTTCGCGCCCAAGGCGCAGGGCGTCGCCGCCATGCTGCCGCATGTGGACAGCTTCCGCGCCGGTCACTCTATTGCATCGCTCGAGGATCTGGCCGCCGTGATCTCAAGACCCGACGACCAGGGAGAAAAAGCGCGCCTGATGGCGGCTTTGTCATAGTAGTTACTGCATCAGTTTCTCATTGCATTCGCGTGCCATTTCCATGGCCTTGTAGGTGCCGGTCAGATCGACGGTGAAGCCAAAAGACTTCTCGGGGAAGACGATCATCACCTTCTGGCGCGCCAGATCATCGGCGAATTGCGGATCGTCCGACAGGACATAGCCGCCCGAATAGCCCTTGGTGATGTTGCCCTTCATGCCAGTTGCCTCGCCGACATAGAGGTTGTCGCCCAAAAGGATCGCGACCCCTTCCTTCTCGCCACGCTTGATGTCGGTTTCGGCCTTGGTAAAGACCCCGACATATCCCACGCCGCGATCTTCGGTCAGGCCCATCTGAACCACGTTTTCCACGTCGTCCACGGCCTCGATCAAGCAGGATTTCTTGTCGTTGTCGATGAAGACCTTCCAGCCCTCGACCTCTCCGTATTTTTCGAATGTGTCTGCCCAGGCGGGGGCTGCCGCGACAAGCGCCGCCAAGAAAGATGCGGAAATGTGTTTCAACATGTTCGTCTCCAAATCTCGAAAATCAGGGATACCGCAGACCGGCGTCGCGAGCGTAGAGCGGCGGCTCGCGTTAATCAACCGGAGGCTCCCGGGCCATTTGATCCAAATCATGCAGGAAACGGAATGCTTAAAATATAAGGGAAATGGAATGTGAGAATCTTCAGGAGGAAATGCCATGCCAATGACCTGGAAAGCGGGTGGAGTTCTGCTCGGCCTTGTGTTCTTTTTGGCGATCTTGCTGGTCAAGCCGATCGGCGTGTCCACGCAGTTCGTCATTCTGGACGGCATCATCGCCGATGCCGTCAACCCGGATTTCGTGACCGCAACCGATGAGGGCTATACCTCGACCAACGCCTATCTGGCGAAATCCGGGGGCAAATACGCGAAATCGGTTGCGAACCCGCTGAACTATTCCTTTGTCTTCGTCCTTGCGATGATGTTGGGCGGGTTCCTGTCGGCTAGGGCCCGGGGCGGTATCGAGGGCCAGGACCGCAAGGTTCCCGCATTGTGGCGGGCGAATTACGGCGACGACCCGTTGAAACGCTATCTGGTCGCCTTTCTGGGAGGTTTCATCGTTTTGTACGGGGCACGGCTGGCCGGGGGCTGCACGTCCGGGCACATGATGTCGGGCATGATGCAGACGGCCGTCAGCGGGTACATTTTCGCCGCCGGAGCTTTTGCCGCCGCGATCACCGTTTCGATCCTGATGTTCAAGAAGGAGGCCTGAGCCATGATGTCGATCATACTTGCAATTGTCATCGGGGTCGCATTTGGCGCGGTCCTTGATCGGGCCGGCGCGTCGAACCCTTCGACCATCAACAAGATGCTGAACCTGACGGATCTGCGGTTGGCCAAGGCGATCATGCTGGCCATCGGACTTGGTTCGGTTCTGATGTTCGGCGGTCAGATGATCGGGCTGGTCGATGTGGGCCACATGTCGATCAAGGCGGCCTATGCCGGCGTCTTCCTGGGCGGGCTGCTGCTGGGGGCCGGCTGGGCGATGGCCGGCTTTTGCCCCGGAACGGGCTTGGTGGCCGCGGCCTCGGGGCGCAAGGACGCGCTGTTCTTCGTGGCGGGCGGATTGCTGGGCGCTGCGGCCTACATGATGACCTATCCGATGTGGAAGGCCAGCGGCCTGCTCGACCCGATCTGGGGCGGAAAGGTAACACTCGGTATCGTACCGGGGTCGGGCTATGATGCTGTAACAGGCCTGCCTGGCGACATTATGGGCATTGTTCTGGGCCTGGCGTTCATCGCCATTGCCTTTGCGCTGCCCGAACGGCTGTTGGGCCAACCCTCAGGGCAAGCGCATCCGGCCGAGTGACGGCCCGCTGCGCATATCCTTGAAAGCCCGGCGCGCGGTGACGTGCCGGGTTGCTTTTCATCCCGCAAAACCTGCTTATGTTGAAGCGGATCAGGCGGGAGGCTCCGATGGACAGATTTGACAACAGCCCGGAAATGGCTCTGGCGTGGTTCCGCAAAGGGCGTGGAGCCGCGTTGGCCACCGTCGTCGAAACCTGGGGCAGCGCGCCCCGGCGGGTGGGTGCCCAGCTGGTCATCGGCGGCGACGGCCGGATCGAAGGCTCGGTCTCGGGCGGATGTGTCGAGGGCGCGGTGATCGTCGAGGCGCTCGAGGCCATGCAGGAGGGCGAGGCGCGCCTGTTGGAATTCGGTGTCAGCGACGAGGATGCCTTTGCCGTCGGGCTGGCCTGCGGAGGCACGATCCGGGTTCTGGTCGAGCCGGTGGGCTCGGTCCTGCCAGAACCGATGCTGGCCGAACTGGTGGCGGCGCGGGCGCGGCGCGAGCCCATGGCCTATGAGGTCAATGTCGAGACCGGCCACCGCGCGCTGCGTCGCAACGCCTATGCGGACCGGCTGCGCATGGATCGCTCGGGGTTCGAAGAAGATGGTCAGACCTTCGTGGCCGTGCACAACCCGCCCTTGCGGCTGATCGTGGTGGGCGCGGTCCATATCGCGCAGGCACTGGTGCCGATGGTGCGGATCGCGGGTTATGATCCGATCATCATCGACCCGCGCGAGGCGTTTGCGTCCAAATCCCGTTTTCCCGGTGAAAAGCTGCTGACCGACTGGCCGGACGAGGCCGTGGCCAGCATCGGTCTGGATGCGCGCACGGCGATGGTTCTGCTGACCCACGACCCCAAGCTGGATGATCCGGCTCTGCAGGCTGCGCTGAACTCGGACGTGTTCTATATCGGCGCGCTGGGGTCGTCGCGCACCCATGCCAAACGGGTGCAGCGGATGACCGAAGCGGGATTCTCGGCAACGCAGTTGCAGCGCATTCATGGGCCGATCGGTCTGGATATCGGTGCTGCAGGACCGGCTGAGATTGCTGTTGCGATCATCGCGCAGATGACGGCCGTGCTGCGGGGCAAGGCATGAAATTCGGCCCTTTACCGGTTGCGGACGCGAAGGGTGCGATCCTTGCGCATTCGGTCATGGCTGGCACGAAAAAGCTGCGCAAGGGAATGATGCTAGGCGACGCGCATGTTGCCTTGTTGACCGAGGCGGGCGTGTCCGAGGTGGTCGTAGCGCGGCTGGAACCCGGCGACTGTCACGAGGACGAGGCCGCGCGCCAATTGGCCGCGGCGCTGACCCCGGATCCGAAGGGTGCCAACTTGCGCGTGACCGATCCGTTTACGGGCCGCGTCAACCTGATTGCGGATCAAGCTGGGGTTGCCGTTCTGGACGTTGAGGCTCTGCTTGCGTTCAATCAGGTCAACCCGATGATCACGGTGGCCACCGTTCCTCAGCATCAGCAGATGGGTGCGGGCGGCATGGTCGCCACGATCAAGGTCATTTCCTACGCGGTGCCGCTGGCGGACGTTCAGCGTGCGGCGAAGCTGGCCAAGGGAGCCATTCGCCTTGCCACGCCGAAGTTTGGCAGCGCCGGGCTGGTGGTGACCGACATCCCCGGCGGGCCGCCCAACGACAAGGGTATCGCCGCGATGCGCGGCCGGGTCGAGGCCCTGGGTCTGAGCCTGGACGACGTGCAGATCGTTCCGCACGCGATCGACGCTCTGGCGCAGGCATTGTCCCGGATGAACACCGATATCGTGATGATCCTGACCGGCTCGGCCACATCCGATGTCGAGGACGTCGCGCCGCAGGCCGTTCGGCGCGCGGGCGGACAGGTGGAGCGCTTCGGCATGCCGGTTGATCCGGGCAACCTGTTGTTTCTCGGGGCTTTGGGCAAGCGGCCGGTCATCGGTTTGCCGGGATGCGCACGCTCGCCCGCGTTGAACGGGGCCGACTGGGTGCTCTCGCGGGTGGCCTGCGGGATCCCGACGACGGGTGCCGATATCGCGGCGATGGGCGTCGGCGGTCTGCTCAAGGAAATCCCGACCCGTCCGCAACCCCGCGCGAAACGCAAAGTGACGTAACGGCAGTTTCGCTCCGCTGGCGACCTGCAATACATGTTGGCAATTGCCCCCCAACGGACGGGTTCGAAACGGCCAAGATTTTTGTTCTCAAACGACTTTTCCCGTGTTTAACTCGGGCCAAGGATAAATACGAAAATGGGAGGAACTTATGACACAGGTCTCAATGACCGTGAACGGAAAGACCGTGAGCGGTGATGTCGAGGGCCGGACGCTGCTGTCCAGCTTTCTGCGCGATCACCTGTCGCTGACCGGTACCCATGTGGGCTGTGACACGGCCCAATGCGGCGCCTGCGTGGTTCATGTGAACGGCGCGGCGGTGAAGTCCTGCAACATGCTGGCGCTCGAGGCGGACGGGGCCGAGGTCGGTACCATCGAGGGGCAGGCCAACCCGGACGGATCGCTGAACGTGATCCAGCAGGCGTTTCAGGATCATCACGGCCTGCAATGCGGTTTCTGCACGCCCGGTATGGTGATGTCGGCGGCGGCCCTGCTGAAGGAAAACCCACGCCCGACCGAGGCCGAAATCCGCAAATACCTGGAAGGCAACCTGTGCCGCTGCACCGGGTACCACAACATCGTCAAGGCGATCATGGCCGCGTCCGGCCAGGACGTCAGCCACATCGCTGCCGAGTGATGCCGCTGCGGGCGCAGGAGGAGGCGCCCGTGGGATGACAGGGATGCGCACAAGCATCCGTTTATGGGAGGAGAACAAGCTATGCCCAAAGACAGTGGCATCGGAGCCAGTTCCAAGCGCCGCGAGGACGTGCGCTTTTTGACCGGAGCGGGCAATTACACCGACGACATCAACATCCGCGGTCAGGCCTATGTGTATTTTCTGCGATCTGACATCGCACATGGCCGGATCAAAAGCATCGACACGTCCGCCGCCGAGGCTATGCCCGGCGTGGTTCGGGTGTTTACCGGCAAAGATTTCGAAGGCGTGGGCGGCATGCCCTGCGGCTGGGAGGTGACCGACAAGCATGGCGCGCCCATGCAGGAACCGCCGCACCCAATCCTGGCGCAAGGCAAGGTGCGCCATGTGGGCGACCCGATCGCGGCCGTCGTGGCCGACAGCCTGGAACAGGCCCGTGACGCGGCCGAAGCAATCGACGTGGATATCGAGGAATTGCCCGCCGTTCTGGACATGAAAGCCGCCGCTGAAGAGGGCGCGCCGCTGGTCCATGACGATCTGAAAAACAATATCTGTTATGACTGGCAGTTGGGCGAGGCCGACGATGACAAGGTGAACGAGGTGTTCGCCAATGCGGCGCATGTCACCACCTTGGAACTGGTGAACAACCGTCTGGTCGCCAACCCGATGGAGCCGCGCGTGGCCGTGGCGGAATACAGCCGGGGCACGGATGAATACACGCTCTATACCACCTCGCAGAACCCGCATGTGATCAGGTTGCTGATGTGTGCCTTCGTGCTGGGCCTGCCCGAGCACAAGGTCCGCGTCGTGGCGCCAGACGTGGGTGGCGGTTTCGGCACCAAGATCTTCCACTACGCAGAAGAGGCGTTCTGCACCTTCGCGGCCAAGGCGTGCAACCGCCCGGTCAAGTGGACGGCCAGCCGGTCCGAGGCGTTCATGTCGGATGCGCAGGGCCGCGACCATGTCAGCAAGATCGAGCTGGCGCTGGATGCCGACAACAATTTCGTCGGGCTGCGGACCCATACCTATGCCAATCTGGGGGCGTATCTGTCGACGTTTTCCAGTTCGGTGCCGACCTGGCTGCACGGGACGCTGATGGCGGGCAACTACAAGACGCCGGTCATTCAGGTGAACGTGCGGGCGATGTTCACCAACACCGTGCCGGTGGATGCCTATCGCGGCGCAGGCCGCCCCGAGGCGACCTATCAGCTGGAGCGCGTGATCGACAAGGCTGCGCGCGAGTTGGGCGTTGATCCGGTGGCGCTGCGCCGGCAGAACTTCATCACGCAGTTCCCCTATGACACGCCTGTGGCGCTGACCTATGACACCGGCGACTACAACGGCACCATGGACAAGCTGGAACAGGCCGCCGATTTCGCGGGCTTCCCGGCGCGACGCGCCGAAAGCGAGGCGCGGGGTAAGCTGCGCGGCCTGGGCGTGAACTGCTATATCGAGGCCTGCGGTATCGCGCCCTCGAACATCGTGGGGATGCTGGGGGCGCGTGCGGGCCTGTATGACGCGGCAACCGTGCGGGTGAACGCCACCGGCTCGATCAGCGTCATGGTCGGGGCGCACAGCCACGGGCAGGGGCACGAGACAGCCTTTCCGCAGGTCGTGGCCGACATGATCGGCATCGACGAGTCGATGGTCGAGATCGTGCACGGCGATACCTCGAAGATCCCGTTCGGCATGGGCACCTATGGCTCGCGCTCGCTGGCGGTTTGTGGATCGGCCATGGTCAAGGCGACCGAGAAGGTGATCGAAAAGGCCAAGAAGATCGCGGCGCATCTGCTGGAAGCCTCCGAGGCCGATATCGAGCTGAAAGACGGTCAGTTCACCGTGGCCGGCACCGATAAGTCGGTGGCCTGGGGCGATGTGACCCTGACGGCCTATGTTCCGCACAACTTCCCGCTAGAGGTCGAGCCGGGGCTGGAGGAGACCGCGTTCTATGATCCGGCCAACTTTACCTTCCCGGCCGGCGCCTATGCCTGCGAGGTCGAGGTTGACCCCGAGACCGGGCAGGTGACCATCGAACGGTTCACCGCGGCGGATGATTTCGGCAACATCATCAACCCGATGATCGTTGATGGCCAGGTGCATGGCGGTATCGGACAGGGGATCGGTCAGGCCTTGCTCGAGAACTGCGTCTATGACGAGAACGGTCAGCTGCTGAGCGCGTCCTTCATGGACTATGCCATGCCGCGGGCCGATGACGTGCCGTTCTATACCGTGGATCATTCGAGCCAGACGCCGTGCACGCACAACCCGTTGGGTGTGAAGGGCTGCGGCGAGGCCGGGGCGATTGGATCGCCGCCTGCGGTGGTCAATGCCGTGATCGATGCGCTGAACTCGGGTGGCAAGGCGGTGGACCACATCGACATGCCGGTCAGCCCGTCGCGTGTTTGGGCGGCGATGAACAGCTGAGTGGAGAGGTTGGTGTGCGAGGGGGCAGCCCCTCGCGCTCCCCGGGATATTTACAGCCAGATGAAGGGCGGTTCCTCGCCTTTCGGAAAGGAAGAGCGAAATGTACAATTTCGAGTTCAAGAGTCCCTCGACCATTGCCGACGCGGTTGCGGCATTGGCGGGGGAGGATGCACAGGCGTTGGGGGGCGGGCAGACCCTGATCCCGACGATGAAACAGCGCCTTGCTGCGCCCGCGACACTGGTGAGCCTGGGCGGCATTCCCGAATTGAAGGGGGTGTGTGTCGAGGATGACGGATCGATTGCCATCGGTGCAGCGACGACCCATGCGACCGTGGCGCGAGAGGTTGCCGACAAGTATCCGGCGCTGGCCGATCTTGCCGGACATATCGGAGACCCGGCCGTGCGCAATCGGGGAACGATCGGCGGTTCGCTGGCCAACAACGATCCGGCGGCGTGTTACCCGGCGGCGGTGTTGGGATCGGGTGCCGTGGTCGTGACCAATTCCCGTCAGATCGCTGCCGATGACTTCTTTCAGGGCATGTTCACCACGGCACTGGACGAGGGGGAGATCATCACCTCGGTTCGGTTCCCGGTGCCGCAGGTTGCGAGCTATCAAAAATTCCTGCAGCCAGCCTCGCGCTTTGCATTGGTTGGCGTGTTCCTCGCGCGCTTTGCCGATGGGGTGAGGGTGGCCGTAACCGGGGCCAGCGAGGATGGTGTGTTCCGCTGGACCGAGGCCGAGCAGGCGCTGAACAAGGAGTTCCGGCCCGATGCACTGATGGACCTGCGGGTCAACCCGATGAACATGATCGGAGATCTGCACGGCAGCAAGGAGTACCGCGCCCACCTGGTGGGGGTGATGACACGACGGGCCGTGCAGGCCTGCATCTGACATCACGACTGCGAAAAGCCCCGGCGAGGGGCTTTTCATTTGGAGCGCAGGCGCGGCAGTTTGGCGGGTTGCCAATATGCGCCTGCGTCTTCGCGGGCTTGCTGGTATCGGCGGACCCGTTCTGCGGCGGCGTCACCGCTCTGCGCGAAAAGGTGACCCAGCAGAACTTCGATTGCGGCCATGGACCCGGAAAAGCTTGAAAACAGATGTCTCGACCGTGTGCTGACCGTCAGGGTCACGTCCGCGTCAATGCCCGGCGCGATCACGTCGCTGTCGGCCAGCAGGATCAGCCGAAGCCCCCGGCTACGGGCAAATCGCATGGCTTGGATCGTATCGGCGGAATAGGGGTGCACCGTCATGGCAAACAGGCAGTCAACATGATCGGCCTCGAGAAGATCGTCGATGGCTGATCCCATGTGGCGCGGGATAAGGTGCAGGCCGGGATGCGCCATTCGGCCCGCATAGTGGAAATAATAGGCCAGCGCGTAGCTGGCGCGCGTGGCGGTCACGAAGCACCTGCGCGCCGAAGTCATGAGTGTCACCGCGCGCTCCACCTTGGCCGGATCCAGCAGGCGCAAAGAGCGCGCCACCACGTTTAACTCGTTCCGGGCGAATCCCGCCTGGGCGGCGCCGAACTCTCCGCTTTCGGCCATGCGCGACAGCCAGCCTTGATTGAGCCGGTCTTCCCGGTCGGTTGTCAGGTCGTGGCGGAACGGTCTTCGAAAGTCCTCGAAACGCTCATAGCCCATGTACCGTGCAAGCCGGATGACCGCGTTCGTGCTGACGCCGATCTTGTCTGCCGTGGTGCGGATCGAATCCAACGCGAAATCGGCCGGGTGGTCGATGACATACTTAGCGGCGGCCTGAAGCTGGGCCGGCATGCGGTCGATCTCGTGGCGCAGCCGGTCGATCAGTTGAGGGGTCGAGTTTTGCATGAGAGAAGAAAAACATATGTTATGAAAATTTCAACCACAAAACAGCGTGCTGAGGTATACATCTCGGGCAGAATGAACGGATGAGACCATGAGCGAAACTCAACGGCCAAAGATGCTTCCCTATGTGCTGGTCGCTCCGAATGGGGCGCGCCGTCAGTATTCGGACCACCCGGCGATCCCATTGACGATCGGCGAGATCGTGGCGGCGGCACGGGCCTGCCATGCGGCCGGTGCCGATGGTCTGCACCTGCATGTGCGTGAAGGTGACGGGACGCACTCGCTGGATGCGGGGCGATACCGCGAGACACTGGCCGAGTTGCGCCGCACCGTTCCCGCGCTGGACATCCAGATCACCACCGAGGCGGCAGGCATCTTTGATGTTGCAGCGCAGTACGACTGCCTGCGTCTGGTTCAGCCCACATGGGCATCGATCGCGGTGCGAGAGATGGCCCGCGCGCCCCAGCTGGCAGAGCGGGTTTATGCGCTGTGCGCCGAACAGGGCACGCGGGTTCAGCATATCCTGTATGATGCGGCCGATGCGGAGCTGTTGCGGGACTGGCAGGCGCGCGGTGTCGTGCGGGCCGGGCAGGAAGAACGCCTGCTTGTTTTAGGGCGCTATGCGACGGGCCAGGAATCCCTGCCCGCCGATTTGGACGCCTTTCCCGAAACCCACGCGCCATTGATGGTGTGTGCGTTCGGCCGGCGCGAACATGACTGTTTGCTTGCGGCTGCGTGTCGTGGCGCTGATGTGCGGGTTGGGTTCGAGAACAGCCTGACGGACGCCGATGGAAATATCTGGCCGGACAACGCAGCCTCGGTCGCGGCGCTTGTGGCCCGTTTGAAAGGACTTTGACATGAGCCATGTTTTTCCCCGCCACACCAAGGCCCAGTTGCCAACAGCCGCCAAGGGCGACGGGTGCTATCTGATCGACACGCAGGGCAAACGATACCTGGATTGCGGCGACGCGGCGGTATCGTGCCTGGGGCATTCCGACCCGCACGTGGTCCGCGCGGTGCAGGAGCAGGTTGAAAAGGTCGCCTTTGCCCATACCGGGTTCATGACGTCGGAACCGGCCGAGGCGCTGGCGGATCTGCTGATCGCACAGGCGCCGGGCGAGCTGGAGCGGGTCTATTTCGTCTCGGGCGGGTCCGAGGCGACCGAGGCGGCGATCAAGCTGGCGCGTCAGTATTTCCTGGAAGTCGGGCAGCCCGAGCGCTCGCGGGTCATCGCGCGCCGCCAGAGCTATCACGGCAACACGCTGGGGGCACTGTCGGCCGGTGGCAATGCGTGGCGCCGGGCGCAGTTCGCGCCGATGTTGATCGATATGAGCCATATCGCGCCCTGCTATGAATATGCCGAGAAGCGGGACGGCGAGACCAGCTTTGACTATGGCCAGCGCGTCGCGGATGAGCTTGAGGCCGAAATCCTGCGGCTGGGGCCGGACACCGTGATGGCCTTCATCGCCGAGCCGGTGGTCGGGGCCACGCTGGGGGCGGTGCCGGCTGTCGAGGGCTATTTCAAGCGGATCCGCGAAATCTGTGACCGATACGGCGTTCTGTTGATTCTGGACGAGGTCATGTGCGGCATGGGCCGCACCGGCCACCTGTTCGCGTGCGACCACGATGGGGTCGCGCCGGATATCCTGTGCATCGCCAAGGGGTTGGGGGCCGGGTACCAGCCCATCGGCGCGACCCTGTGTACTGGGGCAATCTACGAGGCGATCCGCGACGGGTCGGGGTTCTTCCAGCACGGGCATACCTATGTCGGTCATCCGGTCGCGACCGCGGCGGCGCTGGCCGTGGTGCAGAAGCTGACCGATCGCCACCTGCCCGAGCGGGCGCGGGCGATGGGAGATGCGCTGCACGAAAGGCTGCAGGCCGCTTTCGGCCAGCACCCCAATGTCGGCGACCTGCGTGGGCGCGGCCTGTTCCGCGGGATCGAGCTGGTGGCCGATCGTGACACGCGCGCGCCGTTCGATCCGGGCCTGGGCGTGGCAGCGAAGATCAAGAAGGCAGCGTTTGACGAAGGGCTGATCTGCTATCCCATGTCCGGCACCCGCGATGGCCGGAACGGCGACCATATCCTGCTGGCGCCGCCATTCATCATCGAAGAAGTGCAGCTGGACGAACTGGTCGAAAAGCTGGGCCGCGCGATGTCGCGGGTGATCTGAGTCGGCCAACGAAAAAGGCTCCCTCGATCCGAGGGAGCCTTGATGCCCTGAACAGGTGCTGGGTTACTTCTGTGGCAGCGGCCCGATCATCATGATCATCTGGCGGCCTTCCATCTTCGGCATGTTCTCGATCTTGCCGATTTCCTTGACGTCCTCGGCCACGCGCTCAAGCAGTTCGCGCCCCAGATTCTGGTGCGCCATCTCGCGGCCGCGGAAGCGCAGGGTCACCTTGACCTTGTCGCCCTTCTCAAGAAACTTGACCACGTTCCGCATCTTCACGTCATAGTCATGCGTGTCGGTGTTGGGCCGGAACTTGACCTCTTTCACCTCGATGATTTTCTGTTTCTTGCGGGCTTCGGCTTCGCGCTTCTGCGTTTCGTACTTGTACTTGCCGAAGTCCATGATCTTGCAGACCGGCGGATTCGCGTTTGGCGAAATCTCGACCAGGTCCAGGCCGGCGTCGGCGGCGAGTTGCATGGCTTTGGCGGGATGAACCACCCCGATATTTTCACCATCGGCGCCGATCAGGCGGATTTCGGGGGCACGGATCTTGTCATTGACGCGCGGGCCGGTGTCGCGTTGCGGCGGCGCGTTGTGAGGTCTGCGAGCTATGGGTTCATTCCTTTGATAATTGCAGAATTTCGAGCCGGGAATTTAAACTGAGACCCCGCGTCTTTCAAGCGGGATAAAGCAGGCGGCGCGCGAAATTCTTTGCCCCGACCGCGCCCGGGGCGGCGGCCGGCGCCCGGGGCACCGGCCATTTCCTACTTCAGCCGACAAAGGCCTTTTCAATCACGAACTCTTTCGGGTCGGAATTGGCGCCTTCGCGCAGGCCGAACTCTTCGAGAATGGCCTTGATGTCGTGGTTGAAGGCCAGCGACCCGCAGACCATGGCGCGGTCGGTTTCGGGCTTGATCCCGCCCTCGATGCCCAGATCCTTGAACACGGTGCCGTCCTTCAGCAGGTCGGTGATCCGGCCCATCTTGGGGCTCTGTTCGCGGGTGGTCGTCGGGTAATAGCGGATCTTGTCGGCAAAACCTTCGCCGATCAGTTCGGACAGCATCTCGTCCTGCTTGATCTTCTCGATCAGTTGGCGGCCGTATTCCAGATCGGCCACCTCGCGGCAGGTGTGGGTGATGATGACCTCGTCATAGTCCTCATATGTCTGCGGTTCGCGAAGCAGCGAGGCAAAGGGCGCAAACCCGGTGCCGGTTGCAAAGAACCAGATCCGTTTGCCCGGCAGCAGCGCGTCATGCACCAGCGTCCCCACCGGCTTGGGCCGCAGGATGATTTGGTCGCCCGGCTTGATGTGCTGCAGTTTCGAGGTCAGCGGGCCGTCCGGCACCTTGATCGAGTAGAATTCCAGCTCGTCATCCCAAGCTGGCGAAGCGATGGAATAGGCGCGCAGCAGCGGTTTGCCGTTGTCGCCCAGAAGGCCGATCATCACGAACTCGCCCGAGCGGAACCGCAGCGATTGCGGGCGCGTCACCTTGAACGAGAACAGACTGTCGGTCCAATGCTTCACTTCGGTGACGGTCTGAGCGTCAGGCAGGGTAGGGGCCTTCACGGCGGTTGCTTCGGTCACGGATTTCATCTCTGTCATCGTTTCACTGCCGGTCTGCTAAACCGGCATCTCCGTTTAAGCTTTGATCCATGTCAGGAAAAGGGGGCAGATTGCCCCGTTCGTCGCGTCACCCGCGCAGGCGGGCCTGATAGTCGTGTTCCTGCCAGTTGGCGCGGGCCAGCCACTGATCCTCGGGCTGGCGGGCGGCAAGGGCATGGTCGATCTCGACCTCGTCGAACCCGCTGCGCCGCGCCATGGCATACTGGTCGGCCAGCACATGCCCCTTGGCGCGCAGGCGGCCCGTGTAGCCTTTCAGGCGCAGGGTGCGGGCGATGGTAAAGCCGCGACCGTCGGCGAAAGAGGGGAAATCCACCCGCACCATTTTCACCCCGCCCAGCCGCTCGGCCAGGTCATCGGGGTCGGTATCCGAGGGCACGTCCAGCGCCACCACGTCATTGGCGGCATCGTCCAGCGATACAAAGCCGTCGGTCCAGTCGTCGGGCGCAAAGCCCTGGTCGGTCACGATTACGTTCATGTTTTCTCTCCGCTGCGCACCATCTTGCCGTTCACGAAATGGATGCCGCATTCTTCCTTGTTCTGATCGCGCCAGCGCCCGGCGCGGGGGTCTTCGCCTTTCTTCACCGGCGAGGTGCAGGGCGCACAGCCGATCGAAGGGTATCCCTTGGCCACCAGCGGGTGCCGCGGCAGCCGATTTTCTTCCATATAGGCGCGCACGTCTTCGGGCGCCCAATGGGCCAGCGGGTTGACCTTGATCCGGCCGGTGCCGTCCTCGACCTCAAAGAATTCGAGTGCGGCGCGGGTGCCCGACTGGAACCGCTTGCGCCCGGTGATCCAGCCGTCATAACCCGCCAGCGCCCGCTGCAGCGGGATCGTCTTGCGCAGGGTGCAGCAGGCATCCGGGTCCTTCAGCCGTAGCGCGCCATAGGGGTCCTCCCGCTGCAGGTCCTCTTCGTCGGCGCGGATGACCCGCACGTTCTTCAGCCCAAGGCGCTCGCTCACCTCCTGCTGATAGATCAGCGTCTCGGCGAACAGCATCTGGGTGTCCACGAAAAGCACCGGGGTGTTCTTGTCGATCACCGCAGCCATGTGCAGCAACACCACAGACTCGGCACCAAAGCTGGAAACCAGAGCGATCTTGCCGGCATTTTCCAGCGCCCCATGCATCACGTCATGGGCGCTGTGATGCCGGTAGCGGGCGTTGAGCGCCTCGACCTTCTCGGTCAGCGCCTGGCGCTCCTTGCCCAGCTCGGTCTGGATTTCGTCAAGCGGCATTGGCCCGGGCCTCGGGGTAGAGGGCCGCCTTGAACGGGGCCATTCCAATCCGGCGATAGGTCTCCAGAAAGGTCTCCTCGGGGCTTTCGCGCTGGTCCAGATAGGTCTCGATGATCCGCTCGATGGCCGGAACGATCTCGTCATAGGCAAAGCCCGGACCGGTGCGGTCGCCGATGGCGGCCGTTTCGGTGGCGTCTCCGCCCAGCGTGATCTGGTAGTTCTCCACTCCGGCGCGATCCAGGCCCAGGATGCCGATATGGCCCACATGGTGGTGCCCGCACGCGTTGATGCAGCCCGAAATCTTGATCTTCAGGTGGCCGATGTCGTGCTCCAGCTTCAGCTCGTCGAACCGGGTCGCGATCTGCTGCGCGACAGGGATCGAGCGGGCCGTCGCCAGCGCGCAATAGTCCATGCCGGGGCAGGCGATGATGTCGCTGATCAGGCCGATATTCGCGGTGGCCAGGCCGTGCTCTTTCAGCTTGGCGTGGATCGCGGGCAGGTCCGATTTGTGGACATGCGGCAGGATCACGTTCTGCTCGTGGCTGATGCGCAGCTCGTCATAGGCGTATTGCTCGGCCAGATCGGCCATCACTCGCATCTGCTCGGCGGTTGCGTCACCCGGCGTCTGGCCGTGCTTCTTGATCGAGATCGTGACGATCGCGTGATCCGCCTGCTTGTGCGGCGCGATGTTGGTGTCGATCCACGAGCGGAACACCGGGTCGTTCGAATAGGCGCTCTCGAACGCCGCGACCGAGCCTGTGCGGAAGGCGGGCGGGGCGAAATGCGCCTTGATCTGATCCAGCAGCGCCATGTCGGCACCCTTGAATTGCGGGCGGACCTGCAGGAAGCGTTCGTTCACCTTGGCGCGGATCGCGTCGATGCCATGCTCATGCACGGTGATCTTGATGCGGGCTTTGTACTTGTTGTCGCGCCGGCCAATCTGGTTCCAGACCGAAACAGTGGCCTCCAGATAGGCCAGCAGGTCGTCGAAGGCGACGAAGTCAGACAGCTCCTTACCGATCATCGGCGTGCGGCCCAGACCGCCGCCCACCAAGACGCGGGCGCCCAAAACGCCGTCGCGCTCGACCAGTTGCAAGCCGATGTCATGGGCCTTAATCACGGCGCGGTCATGCTCGGACCCGGTGATGGCGATCTTGAACTTGCGCGGCATGAACTGGAACTCGGGGTGGTCGGTGGACCACTGGCGCAGCAGCTCGGCATAGGGGCGCGGATCGGCGACCTCATCCGCGGCGGCACCGGCGAAATGGTCGGCGGTCACGTTGCGGATGGTGTTGCCGCTGGTTTGGATCGCATGCAGGCCGACCTCGGCCAGCGCGTCCAGCATGTCAGGCACGTCGCGCAGCTTGGGCCAGTTGTACTGGATGTTCTGGCGCGTGGTGAAATGGCCGTAGCCCTTGTCCCACTTCTCGGCCAGCAGGGCCAGTTGGCGCATCTGGGCGCTGTTTAGCGTGCCATAGGGGATGGCCACCCGCAGCATGTAGGCGTGCAATTGCAGATACAGGCCGTTCATCAGGCGCAGGGGCTTGAACTCGTCCTCGGTCAGCGAGCCGTCGATGCGGCGTTCGACCTGGGCGCGGAACTGAGCGTTGCGCTCGGCCAGGAATGCTCTGTCAAACTCGGAGTAGCGGTACATCTTTGGCTGTCCTTTGTTGCAGCCCCGGATCCGGGGCCTTTTTACGGGGAGAGAGGGGCCTGAGGTCAGACCCGGGGCTGCGGGGAAGATTCCTGTTTGCCGTGGGCATAGTTGGACGGACCAGTCCGGCGGAAGTCTTCCCGAAAATGGGTGGGTTCAGGACCGTTTTCACCTGCAACGACATCGGCGAGATAGGCACCTACGATCTTGTCGACTTGCTTCTGTGCATCCAGAAGACGCAGCTGAGCGTGCGCTTCGTCGGTGATCAGCTCGGCCTCGCGCAGATCGCGCGACCAACGGTCATCGGCGGTCAGATAGATCACGTCGCCTTCCAGCAGGTCATTTGCGGTAACGACTTTCGGTGTAAAAGCGCGGGCCATCAGGCGTGCTCCTTCTTCAATTCGGTTGCGGTCCGGACCGCGGCGCGCGGGGCAAGGCCGTAGAACATCAGCGCAGGGCCGGTCATGTCGGCTTGCGACAGGTCGGACGCCAACCGGTCTAGCGTGGTTTCCAAAATCCGCTGGTCGGGGCGCGAGGCGTTTTCGATCAGGGTAACGGGCGTGGCCCGGTCGGCGCCGTGCATGAGCAGGCGACCCTGGATGAAACGGGCGGATTTCTTGCCCATGTAGATCGCGGCCACCGACCCCGGACGCGCCAGCCCGGCCCAGTCGTGATCGGCAAAGCCTTGCATGTCGTGCCCGGTCAGGAACCGGACCGACGAATTGCGGCCTCGGCGCGTCAGGCTTTGCCCGATGCTGGCGGCCGCGGCCGAGGCGGCGGTGATTCCGGGAATGATGGCCCAGGAAATGCCCGCCGCATCCAGCGCTTCGATTTCTTCGTCTAGGCGGCCAAAGACGGTGGCGTCTCCGGATTTCAGGCGCACCACGCGCTGCCCTTCCAAGGCTAACCGTACCAGCAGTGCGTCGATGTCCTCTTGCCGCCACGAGGGGCCGAAACCGGCCTTGCCCACGTCGATTAGCCGGGCCGACCGGCCGGCGATCTGCAGGATGGCGTCGCTGATCAACCGGTCGTGCAGCACCACGTCGGCCCTGTCGAACGCGGTCAGAGCCTTGACCGTCAGCAGGTCCGGATCACCGGGACCCGCGCCGACGAAATCGACATGGTAGGTCTTTTGGGCTGTGTGCGTTTGTTGCATCTGGGCGGTCCGCCGGTTGTTTGACTTGACCTGCAATATAGGAAATATTCCCCATTATTCGCCAGATTGCGCGACAAATAAGAACGAACGTTCCAATGGATCCACCATTCAGGACGTGAGTTTCGAAACGAAAGGAAAATTGGAATGTCGGTGCGCATTGACGACATGGATCGGAAAATTCTGGCCGAGCTGCAGCGCGACGCCAGCCAGTCGCTGGACGAAATCGCGGCCCGCGTCGGCAGTTCAAAGACGCCGGTTTGGAATCGCATCCGCAAGATGAAGGGAGCCGGGATCATCGGGCAGCAGACCGTTCTGCTGGATGCCGAGGCGCTGGGGTTCGAGGCCACGTTCTTCGTACTGATCCGTACCTCGGAACACGAGGCCGACTGGCAGCGTAAGTTCCTCAAGGCCCTGCGTGATCGTCCCGAAGTGCAGGAGGCGCACCGGCTGGCGGGCGATATCGATTACATCCTCAAGGTGCGGGTCAGGAACGCGCGGGCTTATGATGCGTTCTATCAGGCGCTGATTTCCGAGGTGCGGGTCTACAACGTGACCGCCCTGCTGTCGATGGAAGAGATCAAGTCGACCACCATGCTGCCCCTTAACGCGCTGGCCGAGGCCTGATCAGACCCGCACCATCAGCTGTCGCAACCCGTGGAAGTGGTAGCTGTTGGAATAGACCGGCGGTTCGGTCAGGTGCAGGCCGGGGCAGCGGTCGAACAGGATGGGCAGGGCGATGCGCATTTCCAGCCGCGCCAGCGGCGCGCCGACGCAGAAATGCAGGCCGCCGCCAAAGCTGGTGTTGGTCTGGATCTCGCGCGTCGGGTCGAACCGGTCGGGGTCGGCCCATACCGAAGGGTCGCGATTGGCCGCCCCCAGCAGCAGCGCCACCTGGTCGCCGCGGGCAAAGCTGTGACCGAATACCTCGGCCTCCTCGTAGGCGTACCGGGTGAACATGTGCAGTGGCGGGTCATAGCGCAGGATCTCCTCGACCGTGGCGTCGATGCGGTCGGCTGTCAGCGCCTCGGCCCCGGTTCCCGTCTCAAGCAGGGTTTTCACGCCGTTGCCGAGGGAATGCACCGTCGCCTCGTGACCGGCATTCAGCAGCAGGATGCAGGTGGCGATCAGTTCATCGCGCGAAAGTTTCTCGCCGTCCTCCTCGGCGGCGATCAGCCGGGTGATCAGGTCGTCGCGCGGGTCTGAGCGGCGCTGATCGACGTAGTCGTTCAGAAACGCGGTGAACGCGGCGGATGCACGGGCGGCATCGTCCTCGGTCTGGCGCGTGCGGCTGGCCTGATACATGGCCACCATCGCGTGCGACCAGTCTAGCAGTTGCGGCGCCATGGATTCGGGCACACCCAGCAGGCGGCAGATCGTGATTACCGGAACCTGGGTGCAATAGGCATCCAGCAGGTCGAAGCGCGCGTCCGGGAAGGCGTCGATCAGGTCATGGCACAAGCGTTCGATATCGGGCGCCAGCGCGGTGATCGCCCGCGAGGTGAAGGCGCGCAGCACCAGTGACCGCAAGCGGGTATGGCGGGGCGGTTCGGCCTCGAGCAGCGAATGCGCCTCGACAGCAAGCCAGGGCGCCAGGTGGTCTGGGCCCGCGGTCGCCTGCTCGGGTGGCACCTCGCGCCCGAACCGCCGGTCGCGCAGCAGGGCCTGCACGGCGGCCAGCGACACTGCAGCGGGCATGTCATATTCGGGCCAGTACACCAGATCGCCGTGCTGTCGCGCGGTGTGATAGAACGCATAGGGGTTCTGCACGAAGGTTTGGTCGGTGGGGGCTTGCGACAGAATGATCATGGCCGACAGACTTGCCATGAGCCTTCGTGAATGCAAGACCCTGTAACATGCAAAGGCTTCTTGTTCCGGTCGGTTTTCTGTTGGCGGTCGCGCTGTTGGCGGCCGGGGTGTGGTCTTACGGCTATCGTCAGGCCCTGTTTCAACTGAGCGAAAAGGCACAGGCCGATCTGGAACTGGCTTCGGACCGGCTGAGCTCGCAGTTGCAGGTGTATCAGGAGCTGGCGGTTCTGATGGCCGAGCATCCGGCGTTGCGCAACCTGGAGACCGAGGCCGACCGGGCCGCCGCGCGGGCGCTGCTGCTGGAGGTCGCCGACAAGTCCTCGGCGGTGGATGTGATTTTTGCGGATACTTCGGGTCGCGTGCTGGCCGCGGCGCTGGACGTGGTGGGCGGCAATGTGGCCGGCCTCTCGGCGTTTCGGCGCGCGATGCAGGGCGCCCTGGGCAGCGCGCATGGCGTGCTGGGGGAAACTGGGAACCGGATCTATTCCTACGCCGCGCCGTCCTTTGCGCCCGACGGACGGGTCAGAGGCGTGTTGATGGTGATTGCCGATGTCGAAGATGTCGAACGCACCTGGCGCGGCAGCACCGAGGCGGTGTTCTTCGTCGACCGGTCGGGGCAGGTCTTCATCACCAACCGGTCCGAGCTGCTGTTCTGGTCCCGACCACCGGGCGAGGTGGGCCTGCGGCCACCCGGTCAGCCGGCGGGGGACTTCCGGTCCACCCGGATCGGTCCGCATGAAGTGTGGACCATCGGCTGGGGCCCGTATCTGCCCCGGCGGGCCTTGCACCTGACCCGGGATCTGCCTGTGATCGGCATGACCGGAGAAGTGCTGATGGATGTCGCGCCCGCCCGCCGGCTTGCCGCCTTGCAGGCGGCGGCGGTCGCGGCGATCTGCCTGGCCTTCGGGGCCTTGCTATTTCTGGCCACCGAACGTCGGCGCACCCTGGCGCAGGCCAACGCGGTCCTGGAAAGCCGCGTGCTCCAGCGCACCCGTGCGCTGACGGCCGCGAACGCCGCCCTGCGCCGCGAGGTGGCCGAACGGCAGGAGGCCGAAGCCGCGCTGAAACGCGCGCAGGCCGATCTGGTCCAAGCGGGCAAGCTCAGCGCGCTTGGCAAGATGTCGGCCGGCATCAGCCACGAATTGAACCAGCCGCTGATGGCAATCCGCCAATTCGCCGACAACGGCGCCGCCTTTCTGGCTCGGGACAACACCGAAAAGGCGCGCGAAAACCTGGGTCGTATCTCGGACATGGCCGCGCGGATGGCGCGTATCATCAAGAACTTGCGGGCCTTTGCGCGCAATGAGAGCGAGCCGATGGGCAAGGTCGATCTGGTGCAAGTGCTGAACACCGCCGTCGAACTGACCGAAAGCCGCCTGAAATCCGATGGCATCGCCGTGGACTGGCAACCGCCCAATACACCCGTTCCGGCCTGGGGCGGCGAGGTGCGGCTGGTGCAGGTTTTCGTGAATCTCATCAACAATGCCGCAGACGCCATGGAGGGCCGCGACCGGCGGCAGCTGACCATCACCCTTGACCGGGCCGAGCGCATCCGGGTCGGCATCCGCGACACCGGTCCCGGCATCGCCGACCCCGACCGCGTGTTCGAGCCGTTCTATACCACCAAGACGGTCGGCTCGTCCGAGGGCATGGGGTTGGGCCTGTCCATCTCGTACGGTCTGGTGCAAAGCTTCGGCGGCGAAATACGTGGCGCCAACACGGAGGATGGTGCCGTATTCACCGTCGAACTGGAACCGTTCGAAAAGGAAGTCGCCGCATGATCCGCTCGGTCCTGCTGGTAGATGATGACGCCGCCGTGCGCGAGGCCCTGGCCCAGACGCTGGAACTGGCCGAACTGACGGTCATTCCGGCGGGGTCGTTCGTGGCCGCCAAGGATCATATCCACGCCGGCTTTCCCGGCGTGATCCTGTCAGACATCCGCATGCCGGGGCGCGACGGGTTTCATCTGCTGTCGTATGCCCGGTCGGCCGATCCCGACCTGCCGGTAGTCCTGCTGACGGGCGAGGGCGACATACCCATGGCGGTGCAGGCCATGGGGCAGGGAGCTTTCGACTTTCTTGAAAAACCCTGCGCGGCCGCGGATCTGTTGGCAGTGCTCGATCGGGCCTTCGCCAACCGGGCCGAGGTGCTGGCCGAACGCCGGGTAAAACGCGAGTTGGAAAAGGGCGACCCGGCCGCGCGGCTGCTGTTCGGACACTCCCCCCAGGCCGAGGACCTGCGCGCCCGCGTGCGCAGCGTGGCCCCGACCCAAGCCGAGGTTCTGGTGACCGGTCCGCCGGGCAGCGGCATCTCGAAGGTCGCCGAGGTGGTCCACCTGATGTCGCCGCGGGCGCAGGGACCGTTCGTCAAGCGCCCGGCGGCCGGGCTGACGGCGCAGGATCTGCGTCAGGTGGCTGGGGATGCGGCTGGTGGCTCTCTGTTTCTGGACGAGGTGTCGGCGATGCCCGAGGCCACACAGTACGCCACGCTCGACCTGATCGAGGCGGGCGCAGGGGTGCGCATCATCGCCGGCACGACCGCGGATCTTGCCGCGCTGGTGGCCGAGGGTCAGTTCAACGCCGATCTGTTCTATCGGCTGGACGTGATGAGGGTTCGGGTGCCGTCCTTGGCGGAACGCCCCGAAGACATCCCCGTGATCTTTCGCCACTATGTGGCTCAGGCGGCAGAACAGGCCGGGATCGCCGCGCCCGAGGTCACGCCCGAACACCTGGCCAGCCTGATGGCGCGCGACTGGCCGGGCAACGCCCGGTCGCTGATGTCGGCGGCCATGCGCTTTGTCCTGGGTATGCCGGAGGAGGTGGCGACGGCGGCCGATCTGGGACTGGCCGAGCAGATGGCCCGGGTCGAGCGGTCGCTCTTGATCGCAGCGCTGGGGCGGCACAACGGCAAGGCCTCGGAGGCTGCTCGGTCGCTGAAGCTGCCGCGCAAAACCTTCTATGACAAGCTGGCGCGCTATGGCATCCGCCCGGAGGACTATCGCCGCTAGGCCGTTGGCGATTCGCAGGCGATTCGACAGGTGTGCGGATTTTCGCACGGGTGGCCACCTTGGTGTGCGGATTTTCGCACATTGCGCCCCCGACGGTCAGATAAGCATGTTGAATACGCTTTTTAACAATCAGATAATAAACAGAAAAAATCAAAATCCGCGCAAAATCTCCGAAACGTTGATTGGCTACCTCCGATTCGTTTCACTTCTTCGCATCTGGCGCCTTGGTGGGCGCCGACGGAGGTTTCAAAACGTCTGGGAGGACACCAACATGAAATTCCTTGCAACAGCTGCGACCGCTCTGGCCCTGTCCGTGACCGCTACGGCCGGCTTCGCCCAGTGCGATGAGGGCGAGATCGTCGTCAAATTCGCGCATGTGACCAACACCGACAAGCACCCCAAGGGCATCGCCGCCTCTCTGCTGGAAAAGCGCGTGAACGAGGAAATGAACGGCAAGATGTGCATGGAGGTCTATCCGAACTCTACGCTCTACAACGACGACAAGGTGCTGGAGGCGATGCTGCAGGGTGACGTGCAACTAGCCGCGCCCTCGCTGTCGAAATTCGAGAAGTTCACCAAGCAGTTCCGCCTGTTCGACCTGCCGTTCATGTTTAAGAACATCGACGCGGTGGATGCCTTCCAGGCCTCCGAGGCCGGTCAGGCGATGAAGGACAGCATGCAGCGCCGCGGCCTGCAGGGCCTTGCCTTCTGGCACAACGGCATGAAGCAGATGTCGGCCAACAAGCCGCTGACGCTGCCCAGTGACGCAAACGGACTGAAATTCCGCGTGCAGTCGTCTGACGTGCTGGTGGCACAGATGGAAGCCATCGGCGGCAGCCCGCAGAAAATGGCCTTCTCGGAAGTCTATGGCGCTCTGCAGCAGGGCGTTGTCGACGGGCAGGAGAACACCTGGTCGAACATCTACGGTAAGAAGTTCTTCGAGGTGCAGGACGGCACCACCGAAACCAACCACGGCATCATCGACTATCTGGTCGTGACCTCGGTGGACTGGCTTGACAGCCTGGAACCGGACGTGCGTGAGCAGTTCCTGACGATCCTTGCCGAGGTGACCGAGCAGCGAAACAAAGAGTCGTTCGCGGTCAACGAACAGGCCAAGCAGGCGATCATCGACGCCGGCGGCACCATCCGCCAGCTGACGCCAGAACAGCGTCAGGCCTGGGTCGACGCGATGAAGCCGGTCTGGGAGAAGTTCGCCGGCGACGTTGGTCAGGACAAGATCGACGCGGCGCAGGCCATCAACGCCGGGTTCTGATCCGGCCGCGCCCGACCCCTTGGCAACCTGCGCGGTGCCGAGGGACGGGCAGGGCGGGCCCGACGGCCCGCCACTAATTCTCTCAATGAAAAAAACGTGGGGACAGAAAGATGTCTGGTGCGAAATCCGGCCCGACCGGGCTGGTCGACCATATCGAAGAAACCCTGATCGCGGCGTTGCTTGGTTTGATGACCGTGGTGACCTTCGCCAACGTAATCGCGCGCTTCGTCTTCAATTCCAACATCCTGTGGGCGCTGGAACTGACCGTGTTCGCCTTTGGATGGCTGGTTCTGCTGGGAGCGTCGTACGCGGTCAAGAAGCACGCCCATCTGGGTGTGGATGCGATCCTGAACATGCTGGCGCCTGGGCCGCGCCGGATCATGGCGCTGGTATCCGTTGGCTTCTGTTTGATCTTCTCGCTGCTGATGCTGAAAGGGGCCTACGACTATTGGGCCGTATTTGCCGACCTGCCGCCGACCTCGGGGCGCTGGTTCCCCACAGGCTTCGACTTTTCGGCCCGCAGCCAGAGTTTCTATGAGGTCGACGACATCCCCATGGTCGCGCCGCTGCGCTTCCTGGAAGACCTCATAAACTATGGCGAACATTACGAAAAACTTCCCAAAGTCGTGCCTTATCTGGTGCTGCCGGTTTCCATGCTGCTGTTGGTGATCCGATTCGCCCAGGTGGGCGTGCAGATCTGGCGCGGTGAAACCGACCGTCTTGTAGCCAGTCACGAAGTCGAGGACGAAATCGAAGAAGTCCGGGCCCAGCAGGGAGAGCATGACTGATGGACGTTGTCTTTCTTTTCTCGATGGTCGTGGGGCTGCTGCTGATCGGCGTGCCGATCGCGGTGGCGCTCGGCCTCAGCTCGACCCTGTTCCTGCTGATCTATTCCGACAGCTCGCTGGCCTCGGTCGCCGCAACGCTGTTCGAAGCCTTCGAGGGGCATTTCACCCTGCTGGCGATCCCGTTCTTTATCCTGGCCTCGTCCTTCATGACGACGGGCGGGGTGGCGCGGCGGATCATCCGTTTTTCCATCGCCTGCGTCGGACACCTGCCGGGCGGTCTGGCGATTGCTGGCGTGTTTGCGTGTATGCTATTCGCGGCCTTGTCGGGTTCGTCGCCCGCAACAGTGGTTGCCATCGGGTCGATCGTGATCGCCGGGATGCGGCAGGTGGGCTATTCGAAAGAATTCGCCGCGGGGGTGATCTGCAACGCGGGTACGCTGGGCATCCTGATCCCGCCGTCGATCGTGATGGTCGTCTATGCCGCCGCCGTCGAAGTGTCGGTGGGCCGGATGTTCCTGGCCGGCGTGATCCCGGGCCTGATGGCAGGACTGATGCTGATGGTGACGATCTATGTTATGGCCAAGGTCAAGAACCTGCCCAAGGGCGACTGGCTAGGCTGGGGCGAGATCTTTGAATCGGCGCGCGAGGCGGCCTGGGGCCTGTTCCTGATCGTCATCATCCTGGGCGGCATCTACGGCGGGATCTTTACCCCGACCGAGGCCGCGGCGGTGGCGGCTGTCTACGCCTTCTTCATCGCCAGCTTCGTCTACAAGGACATGGGACCGCTACGCACGGCCGATGGCGAACAGAATATGTCGCTGCTGAAAAAGCCCCATGCCTTGATCACCGCGTTCTTCCATGCGGACACCAAGCACACGTTGTTCGAGGCCGGCAAGCTGACGGTGACGCTGCTGTTCGTGATCGCCAACGCACTGATCCTCAAGCATGTTCTGACCGACGAGCAGGTGCCGCAGCATATCGCCAACGCGATGTTGTCAGCGGGGCTGGGGCCGGTGACCTTCCTGATCGTGGTGAACGTGATCCTGCTGATCGGCGGTCAGTTTATGGAGCCCTCGGGGCTGCTGGTCATCGTGGCGCCCTTGGTGTTCCCGATCGCCATCGAACTGGGCATCGACCCGATTCACCTAGGGATCATCATGGTGGTCAACATGGAGATCGGGATGATTACGCCGCCCGTCGGTCTGAACCTGTTCGTCACCTCGGGCGTCGCAGGCATGCCGATGATGAGCGTGGTCCGCGCCGCGCTGCCCTTCTTGGCGGTGCTGTTCGTGTTCCTGATCATGGTCACCTACATCCCGTGGATCTCGACGGTGTTACCGAACACCTTCATGGGCCCCGAGATCATAACGAACTAGCGGAAAAGATCCGATCCGAACCGGTGCGCCGGTTCGGGTCCCTCAGGCCGGGTTGCCGTATTTCGCCAGATAGTCCGCGACCCACCGGATGCCCCCGTAGCCCCGCCGCCGCCGTGCGCCCCAAGATCCGATGTCATCGTTGACAAGTTCATCGGGATTGGGCCGGCCATTGAAGATCACGATCTTGGGGCGCTGCGGCAGGTTTCGGTAGGGTTTGTAGACCAGGCCGAACGGCCAGTAGGGCACCAGATGAATCAGTCCGATGCACCAGTTCTTGGGGAAACACCGACGCTTGTAGGCTAGGGCCGAGATATAGTTCTGGTCGTTTTCGTATTTCGGCAGATGGGTGTCGCCGTCGAAGTCGTCGAATAGGTGATATTGCTGGGACGGGACAAAGCCCACCACGGATGAATTGCCACGGGTGACCTTGTTCATCAGCCACGGCACAAGATCCCAGACACCAGCCGGAATCATCCGCCAGACGAAGCCGCGGAATTTGGGCATCAGATACAGCCCGCCCTTGTCCAGCGTGATCTGAAACAGCGGACCGAGATCGCCGGTGATCAGCAGGTCGAGGTCCAGAAACAGCGCCGCATCGTACTGGCCGACGATCCGGCGGTCGAACATCTGCAGCTTGGGCCATTTTCCATGCGTCCACAGCGGGCGGTCCAACTGGGGAAAGGCAAAGGGCTGCCGTTTGATGCCGGGCTCGAGCCCCGTGAAATCATCGGAAATGCAGATGAAGTCATGCTCGATCGACAGGTTGTCCTGAACCGACCGGTACAACAGGTTGACGTATTCGGGGCCATAGACATCGCCCCATTTCATGCAGATGACACAGACTTTCATGGTTCCGGTCCCGGGTTTCAGGTGATCGCACGGCCAGGCCGGCATCCATGTGGCATTGGACGGGTCAGGCCTGTTCGAGCGCCGAGATGATGCCCGAGAAATCGCGGGCCTTCAGGCTGGCCCCGCCGACCAGCGCGCCATCCACGTTCGACACGCCGAAGATCTCGGCCGCATTGGCCGGTTTTACCGAGCCGCCGTACAGCAACCGCACCGACCGCCCCACGCCCTCGCCGAACCGCCGTTCAAGCCGGGCGCGGATGAAGTCGTGAACCTCGCCGATCTCGTCAAGCGTCGGGACCTTGCCGGTGCCGATGGCCCAGATCGGCTCGTAGGCGATCACCAGGTTTTCGCCGGTCGACTGGTCGGGCACCGACCCCGACAGTTGCCCGCCGATGATGTCCAGCGTATTGGCTGCCTCGCGCTGCTCGAGGCTTTCGCCGACGCAGATGATGGCGATCAGTCCGGTATCCATGGCCGCGCGGGCCTTGGCGCGCACGTCCTCATCCTGTTCGCCGTGGTCCTCGCGCCGCTCGGAATGCCCCAGTATTACATGGGTCGCACCCGCGTCCTTCAGCATCTCGGCGCTGATGTCGCCCGTATGCGCGCCAGAGCGTTCGGCATGGCAGTCCTGACCGCCGATGGCGATGCCACCCCCGACCGTCTGCGCCGCGCGGTGGACCAGGGTGGCCGGTGGGCAGATCAGGATGTCGACCGTGGGCGCGGGGTGGCTTTGCTTCAGCGTTTGCAACTCGGACAGCGCGGCCCCGGTTCCGTTCATCTTCCAGTTGCCTGCCGCCAGCTTGCGTCGCATGTCGGGTCCTCCGCGGTCGTTGATGCAAATATGGTCGCATCCCAGTTAGCACCGCTGGTCGGGCGTGACAATTCCGGTTGCAGAGCACCGGGTTCGCCGCCACTCTGAAGAGGTCAATTCGAACGGTAACATGATGATTGACGACCTTGATCTTACGAAACTGGACCACCGCGCGCCCGAGGACCTGACGCGCCTTGCCGATGCTGCGCAGCGGGTCGGGTTTCTGACCGTCTCCAATACCGGTTTGACCGCAGATCGCGTGCGTTCCGTCATCGATACCTACCGCGCGTTCTTTCACCTGCCGCGCGCGGAAAAGCAGGCGGTGGACATGGCGCGCACGGGTGCGAACCGCGGCTGGGGCGCGCCCGGGTCCGAGCAGGTCGACCCGGACGCCAACCCCGATTACAAGGAAGTATTCGATTGCGGGTTCGAATTGCCGCCGGGAAACCCGTATCAGGGCCGGGGGCTGAGCGTCTATGCGCCGAACTTGTGGCCCACGCAGCCGCCCGAATTTCGCGCTGTCATCCAAGCCTATTACGCGGACGCCTGTGCCGTGGCGATGCGTATCCTTCGGGCCATTGCCTGCGCCATGGGGCGGGATGCAAACAGCTTCGACCGAGCATTCGATACGCCGATGGCCTTGCTGCGCGGCAACTATTACCCCCAGCGCCCGGACTGGGCGGGTGACAAGGATTTCGGAATCGCCGCGCATACCGACTATGGCTGTCTGACCCTTCTGGCCACCGACGGCCAGCCCGGGCTCGAGGTTCAGATGCCCGGGGGCGAATGGCAACCGGTGCAGGCTGTCCCCGGCACCTTCATCATCAATTTCGGGGAAATGCTGGAATTCTGGACCGCCGGGCGCGTCAAGGCCACCATGCACCGTGTCAGGGGCGGCCGGGACGAGCGGATCTCGGTTCCGCTGTTCTTCAACCCGTCCTACGACATCAATGTCGCACCGCCTGGTTCAGGCCGGACGATCAGCGCCGGGGAACATCTGACCCGGCGCTTTCAGGAAACCTATCTGCACCTGAAACAGAAACCTTAGCCCTGCTGGGCCAGCGACTCGTCGAACTTGATCGATTCGCCGCAGCCGCAGGCATCGACCACGTTAGGATTCTTGAATTTAAACCCCGATTCCAGCAGCGAGGTTTCATAGTCGATTTCCGTGCCGAACAGGAACATCTGTGCCATGGGCGCAATCATCACCCGGGCGCCGTCCTGTTCGACGACCTCGTCATTCGGGTCGGCCTGATCGACATATTCCATCGTGTATTCCATGCCTGCGCATCCGCCCTTTTTGACGCCAATGCGCAGGCCGGCATGGCCGCCCGACTTCATCAGCCGAACGATCTGCTCGGCCGCTTTCGGGGTCATCGTCACGGCTTGCTTGCCGGGAATGCCAAACATCATGCTCTCCGTATTCGCGCGTTGTTCATAATCTAGGGTGGCCGAGGGCAAGGCTCAAGCCGGCCCAGTGGTTTCGTGTCTTTTTCTGCCGGGCGCGCCTCGCCCATGACCGAGATTGCCCGTGGCGAGCATCCCTATGTGCTGAAGGTGGTTCGGTGTGACCGCGCCACCGCTTTTGGACAGGAGGCCTGGAAATGACACGATCCTCATTCAAACGGATCCTGTGCGGCGTCGTCGCTGCCCTGTCCGCCTCGCCGGCCATGGGTGATCCGGCCAAGCATCCGGTCGATTGCACCACCGCCGAGGGCGATCTGAGAGCCATTGCCGCCGAACGGAAACATGCCCGGGCGCAGCAGGCCTAAAGCATTCTGGCCATCACGCCGGCCGGCGCCTTGCTCGGGTTGGTCGCGGGGGCCGAGCAGAAAAGGCTGAAGATGTTGTCGGGCGAAGATGTCGATAAATTGGACGCCCGTGCCGCCGAGATCAAGGCAACCTGTGACCTGAAATGAGCGCTGGCAAAGAGCGATCGCGATGCCGGGTGCCAGGACGACCCCGGACTTGCGGCGTTACATGAAGCCCAATTCCAGGCGGGCCTCGTCCGACATCATTTCCATGCCCCAGGGCGGCTCCCAGGTCAGTTCGACGTCCACCTCCTTGACCCCGGCCACCGGCTCGATCGCCTCGACTACCCAGCCCGGCATGTCGCCCGCCACGGGGCACCCCGGAGCGGTCAGTGTCATGATGACCTTGACCCCGTTGTCATCGCTGATCTCGATCGTGTAGATCAGACCCAGATCATATATGTTCACGGGAATTTCAGGGTCATAGACGGTCCGGCAGGCCTCGACCACGGACTCGTACAGAGGGTGCTCGACCGTAGAAGGCGCGATCAAAGGGGTGCCTTCCAACTGTTCGCTTGGGTGGGTCATGGATGCCTCGGGTTGTTACCTGAGCGATTATATAGGGAAAGCCGCCGCCAGCGTCCAGAGGCGGATGGCGCCCGGGAAAGGGGCGCCATCGTGGTCATTCGTTGATATCCTTGTCAAAGGTCTTCACTTGTCCGTGCGGCAGAGCGAACATGCGCCGCAGGATCAGCCACGCGATCAGCGACAGCACCGCAAAGATCAGCAGCAGCACGGCCAGGTCCGGCCCAATGCCGGGGATCGCCAGAAGCAGTCCCGTGATGGCGGCGCCGATCGCGAAACCCAGGAAGATGAAACCGGGCAGGGCGACTTCGAGGATGCCCAGAACCAGCGCCGCCGCCAGCCAGAGCCACCAGGTCAGCCAGAACGGGTCAGCCATCATTTCCCCCCTTTCAACATGTTGAAGGCATTGCCGAAGGCCTCGAGCGCATTGGCGGGCACCACGATCGTCTGGCTGCCACTGCCTTTGCCCAGGGCGTTCAGGGCTTCGACCTGTTTCAGGGCAACCTGGTACTGGGCCGCTTCCAGACCGTTGGCCTGAATCGCTTTGGCGACCACCTCGGTGGCAAAGGCCTCGGCTTCGGCCTGCACACGGCGCGCCTTGGCGGCCTGCTCGGCGGCATAAAGCTCGGCGTCGGCCTGCAGCTCAACGGCGCGCTTCTGGCCCTCGGCCTCGGTCACCTGGGCGCGACGGGCGCGCTCGGCGTTCAACTGCTGCAGCATGGCGTCGCGGGTGGCCTGATCAAGGTTCACGTCCAGAATTTCGGCCCGGGTCACCTCTATGCCCCAGTCATCAACGGCGGTTTCCACGCTTTCCTGGATACGTTCGATCAGCTGCGCGCGGTTCGACTGAACCTCGTCCAGATCCATCTTGCCGATCTCGGCGCGCACGATGCCCGCCACAGTGGTGGCGATGGCGCCATCGACATCACGGATGCGGTACACGGTCTTTTCGGGTTCCAGAATGCGGTAGAAGACAGATGTGTCAATCTGCACCAGAACGTTGTCCTTGGTGATGGCGTCCTGCGTGGCGTTGGGAAGCTGGCGTTCCAGAATCGAGATCTTGTGGCGCGCTACGTCCAGGAACGGCACGATGAAATTGATGCCGGGGCCCAGCACCGAATGCAGGCGCCCAAACCGTTCGACCACATATTTTTCGGATTGCGGAACGATCTTGATGCCCTTCAGGATGACGACGACGACCAGAACGGCCGCCAGAAGGTAAATGATGTTGGATGAAAGCAGTCCGATAATCTGGTCTTCGGTCATATCTGTCCTCTTTTATTGTGTACGATTGTATACATTTGGGGATTGAGTCCCATGATTTCAACTCTGGTATGGCGGGAACGGCAGTGGAATCCCATGCCGGATATTCGCGGGGCAATGCCGAAATTCCGGTCTGTGACTGCTTTGCATCCGCAACTGATTGCGCTATCGGGGCGGGATGAAACTGATCATCGACACCGACCCGGGCATCGACGACGCGATGGCCATCGCCTATGCCGCCGCTGCGCCGGAATTCGACCTGGTGGGGTTGACCACGGTATTCGGCAACACGCATGTGGAACAATCCAGCCGCAACGCCCGCTATCTTGCGCACCGGCTGAGGTTGGACGTTCCGGTTGCCTTGGGGGCCGGCGTCGCGCGTGGCGCCGACGGTCATGTGCCATCGCGGCACGTTCACGGCAACGAGGGGTTTGGTGACCTGACCCAGATACCCGAGATCGGGCAAAACCACGATCTGCCGGCGGCGGACTTCCTGGTGGAGATGGCGCGCCGGCACGGCAAGGACCTGACGGTCTGCGCGGTTGGGCCGTTGACCAACATTGCCGACGCGATGCGGCTGGACCCGGAATTTGCAGGCAATATCGGGCAGTTGGTCATCATGGGCGGGGCAGTGTTCTGCCCCGGCAACATCAATGCCCATGCCGAGGCCAACATCTTTCACGATCCGGTGGCGGCGGACGAGGTGTTCTCGACCCCGGCGCCGACGGTTCTGGTGGGGTTGGATGTCACGCTGAAAACGCTGTACCGGGCCGATGATTTCGAGACGCTGGCCCAAAGCGCCCCGGAAACAGGTGGGTTCCTGCGTGACATTTCCCGGTTCTACCTGAACTTCTACCGCGAGGTGGCGGGGTTGGACGGTTGCGGCCTGCACGACTCGACCGCCGTCATTGCCTGTTCGCACCGGTCGATGTTCAGCCTGCACGAAACCGGTTTGCGGGTCGCGCTGGATGGCGAGGCGCGGGGCGCGACCCGGCCCGATCCGTCGCGGCCGCCGGTACTGGTATGCACCGACGTGAACGGCGATCAGGTCGTCGATCTGTTCACGCAAAGGGTTGCGGCATTGCCCTGACGGGTTGCATTGCGCGCGTCGATCGGGCAAAGCCTGCCCGGTTCAGCGACCCGAGGCGATGACATGACCGAGCGTTTTTCATTCGAACTGAAGGCCACCGACGGCAAGGCCCGCACCGGCGTGATCCACACGCCGCGGGGCGAGGTGCGCACGCCGGCCTTCATGCCCGTGGGCACGGCCGCGACGGTCAAGGCTATGATGCCCGAAAGCGTGCGGGCGACCGGCGCCGACATCCTGCTGGGCAACACCTATCACCTGATGCTGCGGCCCACGGCCGAACGGATCGACCGTTTGGGCGGCCTGCACAAGTTCATGAACTGGCACCGGCCGATTCTGACCGACTCGGGCGGGTTTCAGGTCATGTCGCTGGCCGGCCTGCGCAAGCTCACCGAAAAGGGCGTGACCTTCAAATCGCATATCGACGGATCGAAGCACGAGCTGACACCTGAGCGGTCGATGGAGATCCAGCGCCTGCTGGGGTCGGACATCGTCATGTGCTTTGATGAATGCCCCGCCTTGCCTGCCGACCGCGACCGGATCGCCGAGTCGATGCGCCTGTCGATGCGATGGGCCGAACGGTCCCGCGAGGCGTTCGGCGATCGGCCCGGCCACGCGCTGTTCGGCATCATGCAGGGCGGGTTGGAGCGGGACCTGCGCGAGGAAAGCGCCGAGGCCCTGAAGGCCATCGGGGTCGACGGCTATGCCGTTGGCGGCCTGGCCGTGGGCGAAGGGCAGGAGGCCATGTTCGGCTGTCTGGATTATGCGCCCGATTTCCTGCCCACCGACAAACCACGCTATCTGATGGGCGTGGGCAAGCCCGATGACATCGTGGGCGCCGTGGCGCGCGGGATCGACATGATGGATTGCGTGCTGCCGTCGCGCTCGGGGCGGACGGGCCAGGTGTTCACCCGCCGCGGCGTGGTAAACATCAAGAATGCCCGCCACGCCGACGATCCGCGCCCGCTGGATGAACAGTGCACTTGCCCGGCCTGCTCGAATTATTCGCGTGCTTATCTGCACCATGTGTTCCGCGCCAACGAGATGATTTCGGGCATGCTGCTGACCTGGCACAACCTGCACTATTTCCAGGAAATCATGCAGGGTATGCGGGACGCGATCGCTGAAGGCTCATTCGAAGTGTGGCAGGCAGAGTTCCACGCGCAACGGGCGCAGGGCGACATCGAGCCGCTCTGATACGATCTGATGCACGTGCGACCAAAACTGCATCGGGCCTCAGCTGATGCCTTGCAGTCGCGTCAGCGTCAGGTCATTGTGTTCGGACAGGTACGGCGAAAAGGTTGAAACCGGGCGATCCGCGCCCCACCTTTATCGTCGAATGAAGGAGATGGCCAAGGGCTGCCTGCGACAGGGGTCAGTGCCGTCTTGCCAATGATAAGGATAGAGCATGCAAGAGCCTCTTAATTCCTCATACCCCGTCCTGCCGCTGCGCGACATCGTTGTGTTTCCGCACATGATCGTGCCGCTGTTCGTGGGCCGTGAAAAATCGGTGCGCGCGCTGGAAGAGGTGATGCAGGACGACAAGCAGATTTTGCTGTCCAGCCAGATCGACCCAGCGGTCGATGATCCGGATACGGATGGAATCTATCGCACCGGTGTGCTGGCCAATGTGCTGCAGCTGTTGAAGCTGCCCGACGGAACCGTAAAGGTTCTGGTCGAAGGTCAGGCGCGCGTGCGGATCACCGAATTCGTGGACAACGTCGAGTTCTTCGAAGCCCGCGCCGAATACCTGAATGAAATTCCTGGCGACGTGACCACGACCCAGGCACTGGTGCGCACCGTTTCGGATGAATTTGAGCGTTACGCCAAAGTCCGTAAGAACATCCCCGAAGAAGCCTTGACCGCGGTCAGCGACACCACCGACCCAGCCAAGCTGGCCGATCTGGTTTCGGGCCATCTGGGCATCGAGGTCGAACAGAAACAGGACCTGCTGGAAACGCTCAGCATCAGCGAGCGGCTCGAGAAGGTCTATGGCCTGATGCAGGGCGAGATGTCGGTTCTTCAAGTCGAGAAGAAGATCAAGACCCGCGTCAAGTCGCAGATGGAGAAGACCCAGCGCGAGTATTACCTGAATGAGCAGATGAAGGCCATTCAGAAAGAGTTGGGAGATGGCGAGGACGGCGCGAACGAGATCGCCGAACTGGAAGCCAAGATCGCCGAGACCAAGCTGTCGAAGGAAGCCCGCGAAAAGGCTGAGGCCGAGCTCAAGAAGCTGCGCAACATGAGCCCGATGTCGGCCGAAGCGACGGTGGTTCGGAACTATCTCGACTGGTTGCTGTCGCTGCCGTGGGGCACCAAGTCGCGGGTCAAGAAAGACCTCAGCCGCGCGCAAGAGATCTTGGATGCCGATCATTATGGCCTTGAAAAGGTCAAGGAGCGGATCGTCGAATATCTCGCGGTGCAACAACGTTCGAAGAAGCTGAAAGGCCCGATCATGTGCCTTGTCGGCCCTCCGGGCGTGGGTAAAACCTCGCTGGGCAAATCGGTCGCCAAGGCTACGGGGCGCGAGTTTATCCGCATCTCATTGGGTGGGGTGCGCGACGAATCCGAGATCCGCGGCCACCGTCGGACCTATATCGGCTCGATGCCCGGCAAGATCATCCAGGCGCTGAAAAAGGCGAAAACCACGAACCCGCTCATCCTGCTCGATGAAATCGACAAGATGGGGCAGGACTTCCGTGGTGATCCGGCCTCGGCCATGCTCGAGGTGCTGGACCCGGAACAGAACAGCACGTTCATGGACCACTACCTTGAGGTCGAATATGACCTGTCGAACGTTATGTTTCTGACTACGTCCAACAGCTACAACATGCCTGGTCCGCTGCTGGACCGGATGGAGATCATTCCGCTGGCCGGCTATACCGAGGACGAAAAGCGCGAGATCGCCAAGCGCCACCTGATCCCAAAGCAGGTCAAGAACCATGGCCTGAAGACCAAGGAATTCGAACTGACGGACGAGGCGCTGACTGCGATCATCCGGTTCTATACCCGCGAGGCGGGCGTGCGGAACCTGGAACGCGAAATCGCCAAGGTGGCGCGCAAAGCGCTGACCCGGATCATCAAGAAGGAATCCGAGTCCGTGACCGTGACCGCCGAAAACCTGCACGAATTCCTGGGCGTGCCCAAGTACCGCTATGGTCTGGCTGAACAGGACGATCAGGTGGGCGTGGTGACCGGTCTGGCCTGGACCTCGGTCGGCGGCGATCTGCTGCATATCGAGGCGCTGAAGCTGCCAGGCAAGGGCCGCATGAAGACCACGGGCAAGCTGGGCGAAGTGATGAAGGAATCCATCGACGCCGCTTCGTCCTATGTGCGCTCGATCGCGCCCGAGATCGGTGTGAAGCCGCCGCAGTTCGACAAGATCGACATCCACGTGCACGTGCCTGACGGCGCGACGCCAAAGGATGGCCCCAGCGCCGGCCTGGCGATGGTGACCTCGATCGTGTCGGTCCTGACCGGCATTCCGGTCCGCAAGGATATCGCCATGACCGGCGAGGTTTCGCTGCGCGGCAACGCTATGCCGATCGGCGGGTTGAAGGAGAAACTGCTCGCGGCTCTGAGGGGTGGCATCAAGACGGTGCTGATTCCCGAAGAGAACGAGAAGGATCTGGCCGACATCCCGAACAACGTGAAGGAAGGGCTGGAGATCATCCCGGTCAAGCACGTGTCCGAGGTTCTGGAACGTGCGCTGGTGCGCAAACCCGAGCCGATCGAATGGGACGAGGCCGCCGAGGAGGCCTCGGCAGCCGCAGCCAAGGCCGTTGATGGCGGCACCCCGGTCGCCACGGCGCACTGACCGGACTGCGTAAGAAATCTTGAAAGGGCGGGTTTCATCCCGCCCTTTTTTTCATGCCGCTCACCGGCGGCAGTGTCGAACCATTGCGGCGCATGCCTGCTAGCAGGGTTCAGGCAGATGGTCGCAAAAAAAGAGAGAGAATGGTGGGTGATAAGAGATTCGAACTCCTGACATCTTCGATGTGAACGAAGCGCTCTACCACTGAGCTAATCACCCGTCGGATCGCTCTCTACAGTGTCTGCGAACCGGCTTCAAGCCGGTTCGAGGAAAAATTTTCTGGTCTTCCCGAGCGGGGAAAAAAGGTAAGAAGAGTCGGGCCCTCAAGCGGCCGACCCTCTGTCACCGGTGGCCGCGGGCAGGTCTTTAGGGCGTCACATCCACTGATGTTCCCGCAGGGCAAAGGGCGGCAAAACTGGCCCTCTGCCGTGCGGCGTGCGATCACAAAATAAAGTCGCCTGCGGTCAGATTGTGCAAGCCCGTCAGTTCGATCACCATTTCAGGCGCCCGGTCGCCATCAGTGTCAAGATAGACATAGGTGCGATCATTTGTGCTGCCGGGCGCGTTGACTTTCTCGAAATAGACCTCGCCTTGGTTCGACAGGCCGAACGGCTTTTGCCCCCGAAAGACAAACACATCATCGCCGTCGAAAACTGTGCTGGCATCGATTGCGCTCAGGTCGATCTTGTCCTGCCCGGAGCGGAAATCCTTGATCTTGTCCGTGCGACGGGTCGATGCGGTACTTTCCCGCGCGGTCAGGAATACGAAGGTATCGGCTCCGGCGCCGCCGGTCATGATGTCCAACCCGGCGCCACCGAAGATCGCGTCGGCGCCGTTCCCGCCATTCAACGTGTCGCGTCCTCCGCCGCCGATCAGCGTGTCGTTGTGGTTTCCGCCGTTCAGCCGATCATTGCCGCCGAGCCCGGACAGAGAGTCGTTTCCGCTGCCACCATTCAGCACGTTGGCGTCGGCCGACCCGGTGAAGTCATCGGCGGCCCCGGTGCCACTTGCGTTCTCGACATCTACGACCGTATCCATGCCATAGCCGGTATCCTGCCGCGTCGAATTCGACAGATTGACGGTTGCGCCAACGGATCCGACAAATCGGATCCAGTCCGAGTTGTTGCCGCCGTTGATCACGTCATCGCCGTCGCCCACCTTCGCCACGAAACTGTCGTTTCCGTTCCCACCGATCATGCGGTCCGATCCATTGTCTCCCGACAGCGTGTCGTTCCCGTGCGAACCGAGCAGAACGTCGCTGCCGCCCCGTCCATAGAGAATGTCATTACCCGCTCGGCCTTCCAGGCGGTTGGCGGCTTCGTTGCCCAGAATTCGGTCGGATCTGTTGCCGCCGATCGCGTTTTCGATCACGACCGTGTTTGCAATGGTATACCCGCCGCGAATTCCGCCGGCATAAGACGGAACACCTCCGGCATCCGAGCCAGAAAGATCCGCATCATTCAGGTTGATGACGGTGTTCCGATTCAGACCGGCAGCCGAGATCGTGTCGACGCCGCCGGTATCCCAGATGCACGACCAATAGGTGCCGGCGCCGTTCACGTCGCGCAGGTCGTACACGTTGTTGCCGTTTTTGTGCGCGGTGGTGCCATAGATCGTCTGCAGTGCAGCGATGTCCAAAGCCATCGGCGTAGCGGTGCTGCCGTAAGCATAGCTTTTCAACGGCAGCTTTTCCGCATACCCCGAATTGTAGGACATGATCGTATAAATGCCCTGATTTTGGCCGTGGTTGCCATAGTCATCGAACGCTGCGGTAACGCCGGGAAAAGTCGACGATCCTCCGCCGTTGTCATGCGGATGCGCAAGGCCAAGCCCGTGCAGGATCTCGTGCAGAATGGTCGCGAATCCTTCGCCTCCCTTCTTCAAGCCAGGTGCCGTGAAGATCGGCGAATCGAACCCGAAGGCACCGATCAGTGTGTTCAGCCCATAATTGGCAAGATACGGTGTCTCACCAGGTACTTCGTGAAAGCCGACGGCGCCGCCCAAGGTATCCACGCTGGTCAGGGCATAAATGACATTCACCTCGGCCACTTGCCCGACGGGGGTCAGGAACGGCCGTTCCAGAAAGGTGACGGGGATGATCTTCTCGATCGTATTGAAGGCCATGCGCACGGCGCTTTTCATGGCGCTGGTAAAGCCCCGGTCGCCGACAGTTCCATTGTCGAAGGAAAAGGTAATCGTGCTTCCGCCCCAGGATGAGCCCCAGATCAGGCTGTCGAGAAATGGATTCCCGGTCGGGTTCGTTCCGGGCGTGGTTGGTCTTGCAATTGCCATTGGTTTTATTGCTGCTTTCTGTTCCTAACAGTTTTGGTCTTTGGACGAATAATCAAGGACGCTCGGGGTTGAGACGAATATGGCAGCTCTGATCGCCCAGACCGGCTTGCCGACTGACTACAAATCATGAACGGTCAGATTAGTCGGAGCAAGGCAAAATCATGATTTTTTCAAGTGGGGCATCATTTTAGCCGCGTTTTCTAGAGCGTTCATTTCTTGCATTCATAACTATAATTTTGACCGTGAAATATGAACGTGATGTCGTAAACAACCCTCGCGAGCGCTAATTAGATACGTGTAGTTGGAGCGTATTGCGCGCGCTTGGCCCGTTCGATGCGGTGGATCGAACAAAATCGTTCGTTCTCGAAAAAAACTTCAAAACCCCGCTTGACGACGCCGGGGCAGGGCCATAATACACCCCAACGTTCAGCACTGAACGGGCAGCGGGCGGTTGTAGCTCAGTTGGTTAGAGTACCGGCCTGTCACGCCGGGGGTCGCGGGTTCGAGCCCCGTCAACCGCGCCATCGCTGCAAGCCTTTGATCCGGGTAAACGGATCGACATAGACCCTAATGCGCGGTTGTAGCTCAGTTGGTTAGAGTACCGGCCTGTCACGCCGGGGGTCGCGGGTTCGAGCCCCGTCAACCGCGCCATTTCTTCAAGTGAAGTCGCAGGTATTTCCCCTGAAGCACAAACGGTTTTGGGTTTTGTCTTGCTGGCATGAATGCGGATATCGGAGAAAAGTCGCGCGTTCACACTTTGTTCTGATTTTTTGGTTGGAGACTCGGCATCGCTCGCCTATCTCTAGGGCACTTGTGTGTTGGGGGCCTGAATGGCTGAGCTGAAGAATATCGAGGTGCGCGGCGCGCGCGAGCACAACCTGAAAAACATCGACGTGGACATTCCGCGCGATCAGCTGGTTGTCATCACGGGTCTGTCTGGGTCGGGCAAGTCGTCTCTGGCGTTCGATACGATCTATGCCGAGGGCCAGCGCCGCTATGTCGAAAGCCTGTCGGCTTATGCGCGCCAGTTTCTGGACATGATGGAAAAGCCTGATGTGGATCACATCAGCGGCCTGTCCCCAGCGATCTCGATCGAGCAGAAGACCACGTCCAAAAACCCGCGATCGACCGTGGGAACCGTCACCGAAATATATGATTATCTGCGCCTGCTGTTCGCGCGCGCAGGAACGCCCTACAGCCCCGCCACCGGTTTGCCGATCGAAGCCCAGCAGGTGCAGGACATGGTCGACCGGATCATGGCGATGGAGGAGGGCACCCGCGGCTATCTGCTTGCGCCCATCGTTCGCGACCGCAAGGGCGAGTACAAGAAAGAGTTTCTGGAACTGCGCAAGCAGGGGTTCCAGCGCGTCAAGGTCGATGGCCAGTTCTACGAGCTGGACGAGCCGCCGACGCTGGACAAGAAGTTCCGCCATGACATCGACGTGGTCGTTGACCGCATCGTCGTGCGCGAGGGGATGGAGACCCGCCTGGCCGACAGCCTGCGCACCGCGTTGGATCTGGCCGATGGCATCGCGATTCTGGAGACCGCTCCGCGCGAGGGAGAGCCCGAGCGTATTACGTTTTCCGAGAACTTTGCCTGCCCGGTCAGTGGGTTCACCATCCCCGAGATCGAACCGCGCCTGTTTTCGTTCAACGCGCCCTTTGGTGCCTGCCCGGATTGCGACGGGCTGGGGGTCGAGCTGTTTTTTGACGAACGGCTTGTGGTGCCCGATCAGACGCTGAAACTGTATGACGGCGCGCTTGCCCCGTGGCGCAAAGGCAAGTCGCCCTATTTCCTGCAGACGATCGAGGCGATTGCGCGCCACTATGAGTTCGACAAGAACACACCGTGGAAGGACCTTCCGGCGCATGTGCGGCAAGTGTTTCTGTATGGCTCGGGCGATGATGAAATCCAGTTTCGCTATGACGAGGGCGGACGGGTCTATCAAGTGACCCGCAGCTTTGAAGGCGTGATCCCGAACATGGAGCGCCGCTATCGCGAAACCGACAGCGCGTGGATCCGCGAGGAATTCGAACGGTATCAGAACAACCGGCCGTGCCACACATGCGAGGGCTACCGCTTGCGCCCCGAGGCGTTGGCCGTCAAGATCGCTGGGCTGCATGTCGGCCAGGTGGTCGAAATGTCGATCAAAGAAGCTCTGGCCTGGGTCAAGGACGCGCCGAACCATCTGAGCGCCCAGAAAAACGAGATTGCGCGCGCCATTTTGAAAGAAATCCGCGAACGGTTGGGATTCCTGAATAACGTTGGTTTGGAATACCTTACGCTCTCTCGTTCAAGTGGCACCCTGTCAGGGGGCGAAAGCCAGCGCATCCGGCTGGCTAGCCAGATTGGCTCGGGCTTGACCGGTGTGCTTTACGTGCTGGACGAACCCTCGATCGGGCTGCATCAGCGCGACAATGACCGCCTTTTGGGCACGCTGAAGAACCTGCGCGATCAGGGCAATACCGTGATCGTCGTCGAACATGACGAGGAAGCCATCCGCGAGGCTGACTATGTGTTCGACATCGGCCCCGGTGCCGGCGTGCATGGCGGACAGGTGGTCAGTCACGGCACGCCCGAGCAGATCGCGGCCGATGCGGCCTCGATCACGGGGCAGTATCTGTCGGGGGTGCGGGAAATTCCGGTGCCCGCCGAGCGGCGCAAGGGGAACAAGAAAAAGGTAACGGTTGTAAAGGCTTCAGGCAACAACCTCAAAGACGTGACGGCCGAGTTTCCGCTGGGCAAGTTCGTCTGCGTGACCGGGGTGTCGGGCGGCGGCAAGTCGACCCTGACAATCGAGACGCTGTTCAAGACTGCCTCGATGCGTCTGAACGGCGCGCGTCACACGCCTGCGCCCTGCGAAACGATCAAGGGGCTGGAACATCTGGACAAGGTGATCGACATCGACCAACGGCCTATCGGACGCACGCCACGGTCGAACCCGGCCACCTATACCGGCGCCTTCACCCCGATCCGCGACTGGTTCGCCGGTCTCCCCGAGGCCAAGGCGCGGGGCTACAAGCCCGGGCGGTTCAGCTTCAACGTCAAGGGCGGGCGCTGCGAGGCCTGCCAAGGCGACGGTGTCATCAAGATCGAGATGCATTTCCTGCCCGACGTCTATGTCACCTGTGAGACCTGCAAGGGCGCGCGCTACAACCGCGAGACGCTCGAGATCAAGTTCAAGGGCAAGTCCATCGCCGACGTGCTGGACATGACGGTCGAAGATGCACAGGAGTTCTTCAAGGCGGTTCCGGCGATCCGCGACAAGATGGATGCTCTGGCGCGGGTCGGGCTGGGCTACATCAAGGTCGGCCAGCAGGCCACGACCCTGTCGGGCGGCGAGGCGCAGCGAGTCAAGCTGTCGAAGGAACTGTCCAAGCGATCCACCGGGCGCACGCTGTATATTCTGGACGAGCCCACCACCGGCCTGCATTTCGAAGACGTGCGCAAGCTGTTGGAAGTGCTGCATGAATTGGTCGACCAAGGCAACACGGTCGTGGTGATCGAACACAATCTGGACGTTGTGAAAACAGCCGACTGGATCATCGACATCGGCCCCGAGGGTGGCGATGGCGGCGGCGAGATCGTGGCCGTCGGCACCCCGGAAGAGGTCGCCGAATGCGAGCGCAGCCACACCGGGCGATACCTCAAACCGATGCTGAACCCCGAACGCGTGGCGGCCGAATAGGCTGCCTGCGCGTCAGTACAGAATATCCGCCACCGCGCCGATCAGGTTCAGCACTTTGCGCGTATCGGGGTCGATGCTGTAGACGTAGTCGCCCGCGCGAACGTAGTTGCCGCCGCGTTTCAGACCATAGCGGTACGGATCGTCGATCCAGACATAATCGCGGTCGATCCGATCGCCGACCTTGTACCGATTCTTGACCTGTCCGGGCGGGACGCAGGGCACGGCCTTCTTGGCGAGCCCGGGTGGACAATTGGCAACGGATTTTGCGCCCTTCTGCGGGGCCACGCGCTCGACCGAGAACGTGTCCTTGTTCTTTCCCTTGCCTTTGCCGTTGTCAGCCAGCGTCGCGACCGGGGTCAGTGACAGGCCGGCAAGCAGTGCAATATGCAACAGTGTCTTCATGGGCGGTTCCCCTCGGTTCGTCGCGCCGTCATGCCGCGTTTCCCAGTATTTTGGAATGCCCGCCCGAAGTGCAAGCCCTGGGTGGCGAAATGCCGCCCAAAGCTCAACTGCGGCCGCGCTTTTCGAACCGGGGCAGCATGGCCGAGAAATCCATGCCCTTGCCGTCTTCGGATTCGACGAACTGTTCGTACAGGGCTGTGGCGATCTGGCCCATCGGCGTGTCCGCATCGGCGCTTTCGGCGGCCTGCTGGCTGAGCCGCAGGTCCTTGAGCATCAGCTCGGCAGCGAAACCGGGCTTGTAGCCGTTGTCGGCGGGGCTTTGCGGCCCGACACCGGGGGCGGGGCAATAGGCGTTCATTGTCCAGCTGTAGCCCGACGAGGTGCTGACCACGTCGAACATCTTCTGCCGGTCCAGGCCCAGCTTGTCGGCCAAGGCAAAGGCCTCGCAAGTGGCGATCATGGTGACGCCCAGGATCATGTTGTTGCAGATCTTGGCGGCCTGACCGGCGCCCGCCGCGCCGCAATGCACCGCCTTCTGGCCCATGATGTCGAACAGCGGGGCCGCCTTGGCAAAGGCCGCGTTCGAGCCGCCGGCCATGAAGGTCAGCGTGCCTGCGGCCGCGCCGCCTATTCCGCCCGAAACGGGTGCGTCAACGGCCAGAAGCCCGGCATGTTCGGCCTGATCCGCCACGGCGCGGGCGCTGTCCACATCGACGGTCGAGCAGTCGATGAAAACCGTCCCTTTTTCCATATGCGGAATGATCTGATCGGCCACCGCGCGCAGGATGTCGCCATTGGGCAGCATGGTGATGACCGCCTCGGCGCCGCGGACCGCATCAGTGGCCGTTTCGGCCTTGGTCACGCCCTCGACCGACACGCCCGCGGTGTCGAACCCGGTCACGTCTTGACCGGCCTTGGCCAGATTGGCCGCCATCGGCGCACCCATGTTGCCCAGGCCAATGAATCCGATCTTCATGTTTCACTCCTCCTCGAATGTCAGCGTGTCCGCGCCCAGCGGCATCAGCATCCGTGATACCGCCGTGGCCGGCACGTTCATGTCCGCAAACTGCCATTTCGGGTTGCGGTCCTTGTCGATGATCTGCGCCCGGATGCCTTCGAGAAAGTCGCCATGCTCCATCGACCGGAAGGTAAAGCGGTATTCCAGCTCCAGCGCCTTGCGCATGGTCAGGGCAGGACCGCGCAGGCGGTGCAGCATCTCGATCGCACACGCCATCGACAGCGGCGAATTGCGGCCCATCGCCTCGAGCGCGCCGCGGGTGAATTCGGTCTCGCCATTGCGCAGGTCGGTCAGAACGTCGCCCAGGGTTTCACCGCCGAAGAAACGGTCGATCTCGTCCTGCGGCAAGGTGCGATCAGGGGCAGGGGCGGCGTGTTCGGCCAACAGGTCGGCCTGGCCCGAGGCCTCGAGCATCTCGATCATGTCAGGCCATTGGTCCTGCGGGATGAAATGGTCGGCGAAACCGGCATAGATCGCGTCGCCTGGACCCATGCGCGCGCCGGTGACGCCTAGATATTCGCCCAGCCGCCCCGGCGCCAGCGCCAGCAGCAGCGACCCGCCCACATCCGGCACCAGCCCGATCGAGCATTCGGGCATCGCGATCTTCGAGCTTTCGCCGACGATCCGGTGCGTCCCGTGACAGCCGATGCCGACGCCACCGCCCATGGTAAAGCCCTGAAGGAAGCTGACCACCGGCTTGGGATATTCGAAGATCATCGCGTTCAGGCGGTATTCATCGCGCCAGAACTTCTGCCCATAGGCATAGTCGCCCTTTGTGCCCGTTGCGTACAACTCGGCAATGTCTCCGCCCGCGCAAAAGGCCTTTTCGCCCTCGGCATCAAGGATGACCAGATCGACCTCGTCATCCTCGCGCCAATTGCGCAGGGCGGTGTCGATGGCCATGCACATCTCGTAGCTCAGCGCATTCAGGGCCTTGGGCCGGGTCAGGGTGATCCGGCCGGCACGGCCCGTGGTGCGGATGTCGATATCGGACATGGAAACCTCAGCGATGGGCGAGCAGTTGGCGGGCAACGATCACGCGCATGATCTCGTTCGTGCCTTCCAGAATTTGATGCACCCGCAGATCGCGCACAAGCTTTTCGATGCCGTAATCGGCCAGATAGCCGTAACCACCATGCAACTGCAGGCACTGATCGACCACTTTCGATCCGGTCTCGGTCACGAACTTCTTGGCCATCGCGCAGAATTTTGTGGCGTCGGGCGCGCCCTGATCCAGCTTCCATGCCGCCTGACGTAAGAAGGTGCGGGCCGCTTGCAGTTCGATCTCCATGTCCGCCAGCCGGAACTGCAGGGCCTGGAACTGGTCGATCGTCTGGCCGAAGGCCTTGCGTTCGGACATGTACTGCAGCGTCATGTCCAGCCCCGCCTGGGCCGCACCCAGCGAGCATGAGGCGATGTTCAGGCGCCCGCCGTCCAAGCCCATCATGGCGTATTTGAACCCGTCGCCCTCGGTCCCGACAAGGTTTTCGGCCGGGATCTTGCAGTCGTCGAACTGGACCTGCGCGGTGGGCTGGCTTTTCCAGCCCATCTTCTGTTCCAGCGCCCCAAAGCTGAGGCCTGGTGTGCCGTCCTCGACATAGACGGTCGAGATTCCCTTGGGCCCGTCGCCGCCGGTGCGGACCATGCAGACATAGGCATCGGAATAGCCGCCGCCCGAGATGAAGGCCTTGGTGCCGTTCAGCGTATAGCCCTCGTTTGTGCGCTCGGCCCGCGTCTTGAGCGCTGCCGCGTCCGAGCCCGAGCCCGGTTCGGTTAGACAATAGCTAAGAACCGTGTTCAGGCTTAGAACGTCGGGCATGATGCGCGATTTCAATTCGTCGCTGGCAAAGGTGTCCAACATCTTGGCGCACATGTTGTGGATCGACAAAAAGGCCGCGACCGAGGGACAAGCCATCGACAGCGCCTCGAACACCAACGTGGCGTCCAGTCGGGTCAGTCCAGAGCCGCCGCTCTCCTCGGACACATACAGCCCGCCAAAGCCCAGTTCGCCGACCTTGGGCCAAAGATCCTTGGGGATGGTGCCCTCGGCCTCCCACTGGCGGGCGAAAGGTGCGATCTGTTCTTGCCCGAACGCATAGGCCATATCGAAAATGGCCGTCTGTTCCTCGGTCAGCGCGAAATCCATGGCCGGTCTCCCCCTTGTGGCGACGTGAATTGAACGACTGTTTATTTATTGCTCAATCCTTACAGAATTTTTTCACGCGGGGCAAACCCCATGACCCGCTTGGACCTTTATTTGGGTCATGCGCCGAAGGCTGATATGATGGGGTCTTTCATTCAGGAATTAATACGGAGCGTATTATGCCGAACTACAAGATGGCCGTTGTCGTCATTCACGGCATGGGCAGCCAGTACCGCAAGCCGCATCCGCCGTCCTCGGTGCCGACCTTTTCGAAGGACCTGCACCGCCGGGTGGCGCGTCGGGTCGGCGCGGACATGAACAAGGTGGCCTGGCACGAGGTGGTCTGGGCGCAGATCCTGCAGGAGCGTCAGAAAGACTATCTGCGCAAGATCAAGCGCAGCACCGGCTATGATCAACTGCGCGAGTTCGTGGTGTGCAACCTGTCGGACGCGGCCTCGTACCGGCAGACGCCGGATGCCAGCGACAAGACCTATGACGAGATCCACAAGAAGGTGGAACTGGTGATGCAGGTTCTGCGCCACCAGATCAGCGACCGGGCACCGGTTCTGATTCTGGCGCATTCGCTGGGCGGTCACATCATGTCGAACTACATCTATGACGCGCAGCGATACCTGCGCAACGGCGGCCCGCCCAAACATGCGACCCCGATCGAAAATATGGAAACCGTGGCCGGGTTGATCACCTTCGGCTGCAACATACCGATCTTTCTGTTCGCCTATCCCGAGGCAGGCATTTTTCCGATCCAGCCGCCCAATCGGGCCCTGTCTGCTGCGCTGCGGTTCCGTACCTGGTGGCACAATTATTTCGACAAGCACGATGTTCTTGGGTTTCCGCTGGGCAAGATCGCGCCCAGCTATGCCCAGCTGGTGCAATCCAAGGCCATACGCGACCTGCCGATCAACGCGGGCAAGATCTTCACCTCGTGGAACCCGCTGTCGCACAACGGCTACTGGAAAGACCGCGACCTTTACGAGCCGGTCGCCGCCCGCATCCAGAAGGTTCTGGCGGCGGTCTGACGGTCAGAGATCGGCGTGGAATTCCTCGATCAGGTGGCGCACGACCGCCTGGCCGGGGTCATCGCCCCTGGCCTGGGCTTCGGCGTGTACGCGCCGTTGACGTGTGGCCGACGTGCCCGTTTCGGCAATCTGGCGCAACTGCGCCAACTCCGCCATCGTGCCAAGGGCCTCGGCGTCTTCGGCCAGCATGCCCATCAGCTCACCCATCAGCTCGGGCATCGGCTTGATCGACCGGTCGCCGAAATCAATCAGACCTTCGCCCACGCCGTAGCGCTGCGCACGCCATCGGTTCTCGCCGATCAGGAACCGGTCATAGACCCGCCAGCGCAGGTTGCGGTCCTTCAGTCGGCACAGCATCCGGGTCAGCGCCTGCACCAGCGCCGCCAGTGACAGGGCGTGTTCCAACCGCGGCTGCACGTCCATGATCCGCGTTTCCAAAGTCGGATAGCTGTGCGAGGGGCGCAGGTCCCACCAGATCTTCGAGGTGTCCTCGATCACCCCCAGCTCGACCAGCACCCCAGTAGTGCGTTCATATTCTGCCCAACTGCCGAACACAGGCGGCAGGCCGGTGCGGGGCAGGTTGTCGAACACCGTCAACCGGTACGAAGACAGCCCGGTGTCGCGCCCGCTCCAATACGGGGACGAGGCGGACAGGGCCAGCAAGTGCGGCAGGAAATAGCTGAGCTGCGGCATCAGGTCGGCCCGCTGCGCCTTGTCCTCGACGCCCACATGAACATGCATGCCGCAGATCAGCATCCGCCGCGCCACGCCGCCCAGGGCGTGCTGCAAGTTATCATAGCGTTCCTTGCGCGTGTGGTGCTGATCCTTCCAATCCGCGAACGGGTGGCAGGACACGGCGATCGGCGCCATGTTGTGTTCGGCGGCGCGCCGGGCCACGCAGGACCGCAGGCGTTTCAGATCCTCGCGCGCCGATTTGATCGTGGCATGGGGGCGGGTGCCGACCTCGATCTGGCATTGCAGGAATTCCGGGCTGACCTGGCCTTCGAAATCGGCCTGACATGTCTCCATCAGCGCGGCAGGCGCCTCGGTCAGTTGCAGGCTGTCGCGGTCGACCAGCAGGTATTCCTCTTCGATGCCGACGGTGAAATCCTGCTGCATGCGGGGCCTCCCTGTTCCCATTCGGGATCAGTGAATACGCAATTTCTTAATTTGCCAAGGGTTTGTGGTGATCCGCCTTGCGCTGACACCGCTTGCGGCGGTAAGCAGCCCGCAGCCAAATGCCAAGCCGGAGCCGCCACCGTGAAACCCAGGAAATTTCCCAAGCTGAACGCCGTTCTGGACCGGTTCGGTGTCAAGCTGATCGACAAGGCGCCGGAACGAGATGAGCGCGCGCGGCTCGAGTCCTTCGAGCGGGCCGGCGGGCTGGAGCGTCCGGCCTATGCCCTGTCTCCGGGGATGCAGGATTTCGACATCAGAACCTTGGTTGCCGAATACGCCACGCACAAGGATGCGCTGGCGGCCCTGAAGGACCCGGCCCGCAACCAGACCGGATACCGCATCGGCAACGGTTATTATGACAGCCCGGACGCGGATGCGCTGTATCTGATGATCCGGCGGTTTCGCCCCGAACGGGTGATCGAGGTCGGCTGCGGCAACTCGACCCGTGTGACCCGGCAGGCGATCATCGACGGTGGGCTGGCCACGACACTCACGGCCATCGACCCCTATCCCCGCGCCGACATCGCCCATGTGGTCGACCGGTTCGAGCAGAAGCGGCTGGAGGACGTCGACCCGTCTCTGTTCGCCGAACTGGAGGCGGGCGACGTCTTGTTCGTCGACTCCAGCCATGTCGTGCGGATGAGCAACGACGTGGCGCACCTGTTCTGCCGGATCATACCCACCCTCAAGCCGGGGGTGGTGATCCATGTGCACGATGTTTTTCTGCCCTACGAATACCCCAAGCGGTTCTTCTATGATTGCCCCGGATGGGGCGAGCAGTACATGCTGCACGCGCTGCTGCAATCGGGTGCGTTTTCAATGCTTTGGCCCGGGTATTTCCTGCAACGCGCCCGCCCCGACGCGGTCGAGGCGCTTCCGTTTCTTAAGGAAGGCAGGGCGCAGAGCATCTGGGTGCAACGGGCCGGGGCCTGAAATTTTTCGTGATCCGGTTTCACGGAAGCGCCGTACCCCTTTCCATAACACGCTGGAGAGGAGACATCAGCCATGTTCCGTCGCACTTTCATGGGCGCAGCCGCCGCCATCGCCTTGGCTCTGCCGATCAATGCCAAGGCCGCAGACATCGTGGATACCGCGGTTGCCGCCGGCTCGTTCAACACGCTGGTCGCAGCCGTACAGGCCGCCGGTCTGGTTGACACGCTGAAGGGCAAGGGCCCGTTCACCGTGTTCGCGCCTACGGACGAAGCATTTGCCGCTCTGCCCGAGGGCACTGTCGAGAGCCTGCTGCAACCCGAGAACAAGGATCAGCTGGTTGCGATCCTGACCTATCACGTCGTCCCGGCCAAGGTAATGTCCGGGGACATCGCCGGCAAGCGCGCGAAGGTGCTGACCGTTCAGGGCGACCGCCTGAGCGTGAACGCAAAGAACGGCGTCAAAGTTGACGGCGCAAATGTTGTGCAGGCCGACATCGAGGCCAACAATGGCGTGATCCACGTGGTCGACAAGGTTCTGCTGCCAGAATAAAGCTACCACTCACCAAGGCAGACAAGCCCCGGTGCCTGCGCGGCCCGGGGCTTTTTCAATTCACAAAAGCCGCACCTGTGTGCCGATCTGGACCATCGGATACAGCTCCTCGACATGCTGGTTGTACAAGCCAATGCAGCCCGACGAGCTTTGACGCCCGATCTTGCGCGTATCATGCGTGCCGTGAACCAGATAGGCGGGCCATGACAGATACATGGCACGGGTGCCCAGCGGGTTGCCTGGGTCGCCGCCCTCGACGCGCTGCGGCAGGGTCGGGTCGCGCTCGCGCATGGACGAGGTCGGGGTCCAGCTGGGATTTTCCGCCTTGCGCACCACCTCGGTATAGCCGCGCTTGGTCAGTTCCTCGCTCATCGGAACCGAGCTGGGATAGAGCTTGTAGGTCCCGTCCGGCCCCCAGTAGTGCACCGCGCGGCTGGTGATGTCGGCCAGCAGGCAGCCGACGCCGATTTCGTCAAAATGGTCCTGCCAGTTTTGCTGCGAAAAGGACGAGATGTTCCGGCGCACGGGCGGCTGCACGCTGATCGCTTCCTCGGACTGCGGGAACGCATCCTGGCTTTGAGCGCGCAACACCGACGGAGCGGCCAGGGCAGACACGACGCCCAAAAGGGCCGAGCGGCGGGTGATCTTGCTGGTCAACGGAGCCTCCTGACGAATGACTGCTCTTTTGTTTCGGCCGGCAATCTATGACGTTGGCGGACGCTGGGCCAGAGGGCTTGGCTGAATTTTTCGTGAGAGTGGACCGTGCCGGCGCATCGTCGCCGAACGGAGGTTTCAGAAAAAGAAAAGGCCGCCAACGATTGGGCGGCCTTTTAATTTGTTTTTGGATAGTTAGTCCATTGCCTTGAAGTTGAACTCGCCACCTTCTTTGATGCCCGACGGCCAGCGCGACGTTACGGTCTTGGTGCGGGTGTAGAACTTGAAGCTGTCGGGGCCGTGCTGGTTCAGGTCGCCGAACATGGATTTCTTCCACCCGCCGAATGTGTGATAGGCCAGCGGGACCGGGATCGGGACGTTGATGCCGACCATGCCGATGTTGACCCGGTGGGCGAAATCACGGGCGGTATCGCCGTCACGGGTGAAGATCGCGGTGCCGTTGCCGTATTCATGGTCCATCGCCAGCTTCAGCGCCTCTTCGTAGGATCCGGCGCGGACGGTGGACAGGACGGGGCCGAAGATCTCCTGCTTGTAGATGTCCATGTCGGGGGTGACATGGTCGAACAGGTGGGGGCCGACGAAAAAGCCGTTCTCATAGCCTTGCAGCTTGAAGTCGCGGTTGTCGACCACCAGCTTCGCGCCTTGTTCAACGCCCGAGTTGATCAGGCCCAAGATGCGTTCTTTGGCGGCGGCGGTCACGACCGGCCCCATATCGACGTCATCGCCTGCGGTATAGGGTCCGACCTTCAGTTTTTCGATGCGCGGCACTAGCTTTTCAATCAGCGCGTCGGCGGTTTCCTCGCCCACCGGAACGGCCACCGAAACGGCCATGCAGCGTTCGCCGGCAGCGCCGAAACCGGCGCCCACCAGCGCGTCGGCGGCCTGGTCCAGGTCGGCGTCAGGCATAACGATCATGTGGTTCTTGGCCCCACCAAAGCACTGGGCGCGTTTGCCGTTCGCTGTGGCGCGGGCATAGATGTACTGCGCGATCGGGGTCGATCCGACGAAGGAAACACCCTGAATGATCTCGCTGTCCAGCAGGGTATCCACGGCTTCCTTGTCGCCGTTGACAACCTGGAACACGCCTTTGGGCAGACCGGCCTCGACGAAAAGTTCGGCCAGCATCAGCGGCACCGATGGATCACGTTCCGAGGGTTTCAGCACCACAGCGTTGCCGCAGGCCAGCGCCGGGCCGACATGCCACAGGGGCATCATGGCCGGGAAGTTGAACGGCATGATGGCGGCGACAACACCCAGCGGCTGGCGCATGGAATACATGTCGATGCCGGGGCCTGCGCTGTCGGTAAACTCACCCTTCAGCATCTGCGGGGCGCCGATGCAGTATTCGATCACCTCGAGCCCGCGCTGCAGATCGCCCTTGGCATCGGGCAGGGTCTTGCCGTGCTCGCGGCTCAGTGCTTCGGCCAGTTTGTCCATGTCGCGGTTCATCAGCTGAACCATCTGCATCATGACGCGGGCGCGCTTTTGCGGGTTGGTTGCACCCCAGGCAGGCTGGGCTGCAGCGGCGTATTCGATGGCGGCCGTGGTCTCGGCGGCACTGGCCATCGGGCATCTGTACTGAACCTCGCCGGTGGCGGGGTTGTAGACATCATCGAACCGGCCCGAGGTGCCGGGGGTGTATTCGCCGTTGATGAAATGGGTCAGGTCTTGCATTGCAAACTCCTCCGCAGAATTTGGGCGCAGCATAGGCTTGCATAAATCACCTGAACAGGGGCAATGTCTCAAAAGAGTTTTGCAAAAATGCAAAGGTGAGGGATGACCCCCAATTGGGACGACATGCGCGTGTTTCTGGCCGTCGCGCGCGAGGAAAGCCTGTCGTCGGCAGGGCGGCGGCTGAAGATCGATCCGGCCACGGTGGGGCGCCGGATCGCGCGGCTGGAGACGGCGCTGAAGGCGCCGCTGTTCACCAAATCGCCCCAAGGCTATCTGTTGACCTCGGCCGGAGAGCGCCTGTTCGAACACGCCCAATCCGCCGAAGAGGCGATGCGCGCGGCAGCAGGGGTGATGGACGGGTCGACCAAGGCGCTGAGCGGTCAGGTCCGCATCGGCGCGCCCGATGGCAGCGCGAACTATCTGCTGCCGCAGGTCTGTGCCCGCATCAGCGATGCGAACCCGGATCTGGACATTCAGATTCTTGCCCTGCCGCGCATTATCAATTTGTCGCGGCGCGAGGCCGACATGGCGCTGACCGTCAGCGCGCCCACCGCCGGCAAGTTGCTGGTGCAGAAGGTCAGCGACTATCGCCTGCATATGGTCGCGACAGAGGATTACCTGGCGCGCCATGCCCCGATCCGCACTCTCGAGGATCTGCAGGGGCATCGCATGATTGGATACATCCCGGACATGATCTTCGATCGCGAGCTGGACTACCTCAACGACATCGGTATTGACCGTGTCGCGCTTGCATCGAATTCGGTCTCGGTCCAGTTGCGGCAGGCATCGCTGGGCACCGGGGTCTGCGTGGCCCATGACTTTACGCTTCCGTTCCATCCGGGGTTGCGGAAAATCCTGACGGATCAAGTCAGTCTGACCCGCAGCTTCTACCTGGTGCGCCATCAGGGCGATCAGCGCAATGAACGCCTCAACCGCTTTGCTGACGCGCTGAGTCGCGGCATCCGCGACGAGATTGCGCGGCTGGAAGCTGAAGCCCAAGCTTGACAGGGTCGAGTATTCCGGCAACGCTTTGGAAAACGGGAAGATTATTGTCGGAGGTTTTGCCCATGCTTGTTCAGGCCATTCTGAGTTCGAAGGCAACGGACGGGGTCGTGACGGTGGCGCCTTCGACGACCGTTTCCGACGCAGCCAAGATCCTGGCCGAAAAGCGCATCGGGACCGTCGTGGTCTCGGAGGACGGGGGCAAGACCGCCGTTGGGATTTTGTCGGAACGCGACATCGTGCGCGAGCTGGCCGCCAGCGGCAGCGGTTGCCTGACCCAGCCGGTCATCGCCTACATGACCAAAAAGCTGGTTACCGCCACCAAACAGGACAAGGTGCAGGACGTACTGGCCCGCATGACCGAAGGCCGTTTTCGTCACATGCCGATCGTCGAGGACGGCCAGTTGGTCGGCATCGTGACGCTGGGTGACGTGGTCAAGGCGCAATTGTCGGAACTGGCGATGGAAAAGGATGCCCTGCAGGGCATGATCATGGGCCACTAGCCCTACGCTAATGATGCGGCCTCTTGCAGCTGCGGAAAACTTGTGTTTGCTTGCGCAGAAATTTTCTTGCTCAGGAGGCCCAGATGCGGGTTGGATTGTATCCCGGAACCTTTGATCCGATCACCTTGGGTCATATCGACATCATCCGTCGGGCGGCGATGCTGGTCGACAAGCTGGTGATCGGCGTTGCAATCAACCGCGACAAGGGGCCCTTATTTTCTTTGGAAGAACGGGTGGCCATGATCGAGGCCGAATGCGCCCATCTGACCGCGCAGACCGGCACCGAGATCGTCGCGCATCCGTTCGAGAACCTGCTGATCGACTGCGCCCGGGACGTGGGCGCCCAGATCATTGTGCGTGGCCTGCGCGCGGTGGCGGATTTCGAGTATGAATTCCAGATGGTGGGGATGAACCGGGCGATGGATGATTCCATCGAGACCGTCTTTCTGATGGCCGAGGCCCGCCACCAGGCGATTGCCTCGAAGCTGGTCAAGGAAATCGCCCGGCTGGGAGGGGACGTGTCGAAATTCGTCACGCCCCAAGTCAATATCGCGCTGAAAGAGCGGTTAGGCTAGGGCGCCCATCGCGGCGGCCGTATCCAGCATCCGGTTCGAGAAACCCCACTCGTTGTCATACCAGGCCAGAACGCGGACCAGCGTGCCGTCGGTCACTTTGGTTTCGACCAGCGACACGGTCGAGCTGTGGGAATCGTGGTTGAAGTCGATCGAGATCAACGGGCGGGTTTCCGCGGCCAGAACGGTCGGGATCTTTGCCGCTGCCTCGGTGAACAGGGCGTTGACCTCGTCTTCGGTGGTGGGGCGCGATACTTCGACCACCAGATCGACGACCGAGACGTTCGGGGTGGGAACCCGGATCGCCTGACCGGTCAGCTTGCCCTGCAGTTGCGGCAAAACCAGCCCCACGGCCGAGGCCGCGCCGGTGGTTGTCGGTATCATCGACAGGGCAGCCGCGCGCGACAGGTACGGGTCCTTGCCGGCGGTGTCATGCACTGGTTGGCTGGCAGTATAGGCATGCACCGTTGTCATGTTGCCGTGCACGATACCCAGGCCCGCATCCAATGCGGCAGCGACGGGCGACAGGCAGTTGGTGGTGCAGGATGCGTTTGAAACCACGGTGTCGGCGGCGGTCAGTTCGTGTTCGTTCACGCCGAACACCACAGTCTTCACCTCGCCATCCCCGCGCGCCGGCGCCGAGATCAGAACCTTTTTCGCGCCGTTCTTGAAATGACGCGACGCGGCTTCGCGCGTGCGGAATACGCCGGTGCATTCCAGAACGACGTCCACGTCCGACCAGTCCAGCAACTCGGGGTCACGCTCGCTGGTCAGCCGGATCGGGCCGGCGCCCACGTCCAGCCCGGCCTCGGTCAGGGTGATCGGCTTGGCGTAGCGGCCATGCACGCTGTCAAACTCGAACAGATGCGCGTTCATTTCCGGCTTGGCCAGGTCGTTGATTGCGACGATCTGCACATCAGTGCGACCGCTTTCCATCAGGGCGCGCAGGACGCCGCGCCCGATCCGTCCAAATCCGTTGATTGCAAGTTTGAGTGTCATGTCGCGCTCCGTCTGAATGGCCGCTAAGCCGCGATTGAAATTAGTTAGCGCTAACAAAGGCAGTCAGGCGAAAATGTCAAGCAAAACCTCTGTCAGCGCCAGAACGCGACCCAATCCAAAAGGTCGTAGAACTTCTTGCCGAGGAATAGGAGATGCTCGGTTCCGACAAGGGCATAATCCAGCATCAGTCCACCCAGAATGAGCACGCCAAGCCAGATCGCGATTTGGTTTGTCATTGCCGCTCCGAACGCAAACGCCCGCCCAGATAACCTGAGCGGGCGTTTTCGCGCAAGCTTACTTGGCGATGTCAGTTAAGGCGCCCCATGGCGACGGCCACATCGGCCATGCGCACCGAGAAGCCCCACTCGTTGTCGTACCAAGCCAGCACGCGGACCATGCGGCCATCGACGACACGGGTCTGGTCGGGTGCGAAGATCGAGCTTTCTTCGGTGTGGTTGAAATCGGTCGACACCAGCGGGGCAGGTTCATAGCCCAGAACGCGCTGCATCGGCCCCTTGGCGGCCTCGGCGACGATGGCGTTGACCTCATCAACGGTCACATCGCGCGCGGCTCGGAATGTCAGGTCTACGGCCGATACGTTCGGCGTTGGCACGCGGATGGCCGAGCCGTCCAGACGCCCCTTGAGGTTCGGCAGAACTTCGCCCAGGGCCTTGGCAGCGCCGGTGCTTGTGGGGATCATCGACATGGCGGCGGCGCGGGCGCGGTACAGGTCATTGTGACGGCGGTCCAGCGTCGGCTGGTCGCCGGTATAGGCATGGATCGTGGTCATGATGCCGTTTTCGATGCCGATACCTTCGTCCAGAACCTTGGCAAGCGGAGCAAGGCAGTTCGTGGTGCACGAGCCATTCGACACCATCCTATCGTTGGCGGTCAGGCTGTTGTGGTTGACGCCAAATACGATCGTCTTGTCCACGTTCTTGCCCGGGGCCGACAGCAGAACCTTCTGCGCGCCACGCTCAAGATGCGTTTTGGCCTTCAGCCCGTCGTTGAACTTGCCGGTGCATTCCAGAACGACGTCGCAGCCTTCCCAGTCCAGCTCGTTCATGTCGTAGGTCGAGAACATCTGCATCGGCCCGCGGCCCAGGTCCATCGTGTTGCCGCTGATCGAGATCTCGCGCGGAAAGCGGCCGTGGATGCTGTCGTATTTCAGCAGATGCGCTGAGGTTTCAAGCGGTCCGGTGGCGTTAACCTTGATCACTTCGATGTCGTTGCGGCCTGACGCGGCGATGTGCGACAGGGTACAGCGGCCGATGCGGCCAAAACCATTGATGCCGACCTTGATGGTCATGAGACGTCTCCAAATCCGCTTGTGTTCTGGGCGATATAGCGATGATCGGTCCATCAAAAAAGGTAGAAAATGTCATATTTGCAATGTGTTAGCGCAAACTTGGTGTGGTTGCGCTAACGCTTGCGCTAGCTGTTGGATCGGTTAGGGTCCAAAGTGCGACGGATGAACGGAAAGGATGCGGCATGAGCGGTTTGCTGGCCCTGTTGGACGATGTGGCGGGAATCGCCAAAGTGGCGGCGGCCTCGGTCGACGATGTGGCGGCGGCCGCCGGCAAGGCGGGGGCCAAGACCGCGGGCGTGATCATCGACGACGCGGCCGTCACGCCGAAATACGTCCAGGGCTTTGCCCCCGCGCGAGAGTTGCCGATCATCTGGCGCATCGCACGGGGGTCGATTTTCAACAAGGTAATTCTGCTGCTGCCGGTGGCCTTGCTGCTTGCGAATTTCGCACCATGGATGATCACGCCCTTGCTGATGATTGGTGGGTCATACCTGTGCTTCGAGGGGGCCGAGAAGATCTTCCACGTGCTATTCCCGCATGGCAGCCACGTCATCGAAGAAGACATGAACGTCCGTGATCCGGGTCATCTGGAGGAGCAGAAGATCAAGGGTGCCATCAAGACTGATTTCATCCTGTCGGCCGAAATCATGACCATTGCGCTTTCTGCCATTGAGGCGCCAAATGTCTGGATGCAGGCGGCGACGCTGGCGGTTGTGGGGATCGGTGTCACGGTGGCCGTTTATGGCTCGGTCGCATTGATCGTCAAAATGGACGATGTCGGGCTTTATCTGGCCAAGAACGCGCTGACGTCGGTCGGCCGCGGGTTGGGTCGCGGGCTGGTCAAGGCGATGCCAAAGGTCATGAAGACGCTGTCGGTCGTGGGTACGGCGGCGATGCTATGGGTTGGCGGCTCGATCATGATCCATGGGCTAGAGGTGCTGGGCTTTGGCTGGTTGGCGCACCATATCCACGATTGGGCTTATGCGGCCGGTCATGCCGTGCCCGATCAATGGGCCGGTGCGGTGGAGTGGATCAGCAAGGCCGCGATGGATGGCGTGTTCGGGCTGGCCTGGGGGTTCGTTCTGATACCGTTGGCGACCAAGGTCATCGCGCCGCTGTGGCCCAATAAGCCAGAGCAGAAAGCGGACCATTGAAGCCCAAAAGAAAAGGGCGGCACGATGGCCGCCCCTTGAATGCTTGGTTCGGCTGGATCAGCCCAGCAATTCCTTGACCTTTGCAACCGTTGCCTCGGCGGTGATGCCGAAATGCTTGTACAGTTCGCCGGCGGGAGCAGACGCGCCAAAGCCCGACATACCGATGAAACCGGCCTTGGCCTCGCGGCCACGCTCGCCTAGCAGCCAGCGGTCCCAGCCGCCGGCACGGACGGCGGCCTCGATTCCGACGCGGACGGGCCCAGCAGGCAGGACCTTCTTGCGATAGGCTTCGTCCTGCTCGGCGAACAGCTCCATGCAGGGCATCGAAACGACCCGGGTACCGATCCCTTCGGCCTCGAGCATCGCTTTTGCCTCCATGGCCAGCGACACCTCGGACCCGGTGGCGATCAGGATCGCCTGACGCTTGCCCTCGGCCTCGGCCAGAACATAGGCGCCCTGGGCGGTCAGGTTCTTGGCCTTGTGCTGGGTGCGCACGGTCGGCACGCCCTGGCGGGTCAGCGACAGAACCGAGGGGCTGTCCTTGAAGGTCAGCGCCAGTTCCCAGGCCTCGGCAGTCTCGACGGTGTCGGCGGGACGGAACACATAGGTGTTCGGCGTCGCGCGCGAGATCGCCAGATGCTCGACCGGCTGGTGCGTCGGGCCGTCTTCGCCCAGACCGATCGAGTCATGGGTCATCACGAAAACGCTGGGGATCTTCATCAACGCGGCCAGGCGCATCGACGGACGCGCATAGTCGGTGAAGGCCATGAATGTGCCGCCATAGGGGCGGATGCCACCATGCAGCGCCATGCCGTTCATCGCCGCGGCCATGCCGTGTTCACGGATGCCGTAGTGGATATAGCGGCCCTTGCGGTTCTCCGGCAGGAACACGCCCATATCGGCCGATTTGGTGTTGTTCGACCCGGTCAGGTCCGCCGAGCCGCCAACCGTCTCGGTCATGATCGGGTTCACGACGTTCAGCACCTTTTCCGACGAGGCGCGGGTGGCCAGCTTGGGCTGGTCTTCAGAGATCTGCTTTTTCAGTGCGCGGATCGCGCCGGCCAGCTTCTTCGGTACCTCGAACGCATAGGCACGGTTGAACTCGGCCTGCTTGCGCTCGGACAGTTGGGCGAAACGCTCTTCCCAGGCCGCGCGGTCCGCAGCGCCGCGAGCACCGATCGCTTCCCAGGCCGCTTTGACCTCGGCCGGGATTTCGAACGGACCGTAGGGCCAGCCATAGGCCTCTTTTGCGGCTTTCAGCTGTTCGGCATCGGTCAGAGCACCGTGACCTTTCGAGGTGTCCTGCGCGGCATGGCCCAAGGCGATATGGGTCTTGCAGGCGATCATCGACGGCTTTTTCGACGCCTTCGCCTCGGTGATGGCCGCGTCAATGGCCTCGGGGTCGTGACCGTCGATCTCGATTACATTCCAGCCCGAGGCCGCAAACCGGCGCACCTGGTCGGTACGGTCGGCGATGTCCACGGTGCCGTCGATGGTGATATTGTTGTTGTCCCAGAACACGATCAGCTTGCTTAGCTCGTGCCGACCGGCCAGGGTGATCGCCTCCTGGCTGACGCCTTCCATCAGGCAGCCGTCCCCGGCGATCACATAGGTATAGTGATCGACGACCTTCTTGCCGTAATGCGCGCGCTGGATCTCTTCGGCCATGGCGAAGCCCACGGCATTGGCGATCCCTTGCCCAAGCGGGCCGGTGGTGGTTTCAACGCCGTCTAAAAGGAAGTTTTCCGGGTGGCCAGCCGTCTTGGCGCCCAACTGGCGGAAGTTCTTGATCTCGTCCAGCGTGACTTGTTCGTAGCCCGTCAGATACAGCAGCGAATAGATCAGCATCGAGCCGTGGCCGGCCGACAGGATGAACCGGTCGCGGTCGGGCCATTTGGGGGCGGATGCGTCGAATTTCAGATGCTTTTCAAACAGAACGGTCGCGACATCGGCCATGCCCATGGGCATTCCCGAATGGCCGGAATTGGCGGCCGCGACGGCATCGAGGGTCAGGGTGCGAATGGCCGCAGCCTTGGCCCAGTGTTCAGGGTTGGCATTGCGCAGCGCTGTCAGGTCCACGGATGTTTTCCTTTGGGTTACGGGCAGATTGCGCGCTGAATACCATTCACCCCTCAAAGTGCAAGCGGAACCGGCCGTGGCGCCGGGGGCGCGGTTGAGCTGTGTTGTCCAAGTGGTTGAAAGCAAACACTGGGTATTTTGGCGCACATTCCGCTAGACTATGAAAGAGAACGGGCTGGCTTGATTCGGCCGGTCAAAGAACAGAGCGAACCTTGGCAAAAGGGCAGCAGGGGCAATGAGTCAGATCGAAGACCTTCACAGACGCATCACCGCCGCGATGGACCGGATCGGTGCCGGGATCGAGGCGATGCAGGCCGGAGGGGATGGCGGCGACGGCAAATTGCGGGTCGCGCTGGACGAAGAGCGTCTGGCCAACGCGCAGTTGGAGGAACGCCTGAAATCCGTCAAGGAGCGCTATGAGCAGGAAATCGACGCCTTGCGCGGGCAACTGGGCGAGGCCAAGTCCCAGCTTGCGGCGGTCGAAGCCGCGCGGGCCGAACTGGCCGAGGCCAAGGCCGCGCTGGAAAACCAGGATGAACTGGCGGCGTTGAAATCCGAGATCGAGAGCCTGCGGACCCGCCCGGATGACAGCGAGGAACTTGCCCAGCTACGCGCCGAGGTCGAGCGCTTGAAGCCATCAGAAGAAAAGGTCGAGGTGATGCGGAGCGAGATCGCCCGGCTCAAGGCGGAATTGGCCGACGGCGAACGTGTGGCCGAGCTGAACGCCGAGCTCGAGATGCTGCGCGCCGAGCGGGTGAGCCACGGCGCGGCGATGTCGCGCCTCGATGACGATCTTCAGCGTCTGCGCAAGGCCAACGCGCAGTTGCAGGAAACCGTGGAAGAGCTGCGCAAGGCAGTCGCGGACGGGTTGCCCGATGCCGAGCTGCTGAACCGCGCGACCGAGGCCGAGCTTGAAGCAATCCGCGCCGCGCGGGCCACGGATGCGGCTGAGGCCCACGCGGTTCTGGCCCGGCTCGAGCCGCTGCTGACCCATGCCAACCTTGCCGAAGGAGAGGTGGAGTAATGCCGGAAGTGACCATTCATATCGGCGGGCGCGGTTTCGAAGTGTCGTGCCGGGACGGGGAAGAGCCGTTCCTGCATGCCGCAGCCAAGCTGCTGGATGACGAAGCGCAGGTTCTGACCGACCAGATCGGACGCATGCCGGAATCCCGCATGCTGTTGATGGCGGGGCTGATGCTGGCCGACAAGGCTGCGGCGTCCGATGACAGGATCAAGGCGCTGGAGGCGCAACTGGCCGAGGCGCAGGCGGAACTGGACAGTCTGCGCAACGCGCCGCCGCCCGAACCCGAGCGGGTCGAAGTGGCCGTTGTGCCGCCCTCGGTGACGGATACGCTTGCCGAGTTGGCGGCGCGTGCCGAGTCACTGGCGGAAATGGTTGCCGAGAAGTCAGGGAAATGAAAATGGGCCGTCTGACTGTTTTGGCCGGTATGGCTACACTGTGCGCGTCCATGGCGCAGGCCCAGATCGACATCTTGCCGGTCACCTTCACCTGCGAAGGTGGGGTCGAGCTTGCGGTCACGTATTTCAACCCACCCGAGGGTGACGGGGCAGCGGCCATGGTGGTGGACGGTCAGTTGATCGCCTTGCGGCAGGTTCCGAGTGGATCGGGTATCGGATACGAGTCAGTTGGCGGGCAGGGGACCTATGTTCTGCGGTCCAAAGGCTGGGATGCGGTTGTCAGTTTCGCCGCGGCCGGGGCCGGCGACGAAACCGATGTTCTGACGGGCTGTACAAGCCGCTAAGCCGCAGGCTCAGGCGTTGGCTTCGCGGATCTTGTCGGCGGCTTCCTTGTTGTAAGCCACGCCGTTTTCATCGAAAAGGGTGTCCAACTCGCCCGAAAGGGTCATCTCGGTGACGATATCACAGCCGCCGACGAATTCGCCTTTGACATACAGCTGCGGAACGGTCGGCCAGTCTGAATAGTCCTTGATGCCCTGACGAATGTTCTCGTCGGCCAGAACGTTCACATCGATGTAATCCACGCCCATGTAGTTCAGAACGCCTGCCACGCGCGAGGAGAACCCACACTGCGGCATCTCCTTGGTGCCCTTCATGTACAGCACCACGTCGTTGTTCTTGACGGTTTCGTCGATCTGGGTCTTCACGTCGGTCATTTCGCGTTTCCTAGGCTGGGCCCGCCGCGGCGGCGGGCGGTCATTTTACGTGGTGGTCGCTCCACCGTTTGTCGGCTTTCAGGTTCTTGACGGGCTCCCGGTTCGGTTCATTGGCTTTCGTCATTTCGCCCGATTCCCGGGAAGGTTTCTCGATACTTTCTGCATCAGACCAGTCGACGGGTCTTGTTGCGTTTGCTCCGGGTTACTCCGGTGCGCGGGTGGTCAGGGCCAGCGCGTGCAGCTCTCCGTCCGGGCCATCCATCTTGCCCTTGAGCGCCGCATAGACGGCGCGCTGCTGCTGCACGCGGTTCTTGCCGCGAAAGCTCTCGTCCACGACCATCGCGGACATGTGCACGCCGTCACTTCCCCCGACCTTGATGTCCGCGTTCGGAAAGGCCTCGCGCAGCAGGGTTTCGATTTCATGAGCGCTCATCGGCATGTAGGTTCTCCTGAAGGTCTTTCCCAAGATGTAGAGCGATGCCAAAGCCCGTGCAAGGGGGCGCGGGCAAAGGCGAAACAAGCACCCTGCGCCAGTTCGGCAGGCGCAGGTTCGGTGCGTAAAGGGTGTGAACGAGGCTCAGGCTACGGCCTCGGCAAAGCTGGTGCGATAGATCGTCGACAACTCGGCCAAAGGGGCCTCGGACGAGCCGATGCGCACGGTGTCGCCGGTAAAGCGGCCGACGCTGGTGATGGGCACACCGGCCTGGCCTGCGGCGATCATCAGAGCTTCGGCCTGATCGAAATTGCAGGCCACAAAGTACCGGCCCTGATCCTCTCCAAACAGGAATTCTGTCGAAGCGTCCTCAAGATGCACGCCGACGCCGGACTCTTCGGCCAGTTCGAAAGCGGCAAGCGCCAGCCCGCCGTCGCTGAGGTCGGTGCAGGCCTTGATCAGGTGACGGTTGGCGCGGATGAAATTGCCGTTGCGTTTCTCGGCGTCCAGATCCACATGCGGGGCGTCGCCGTCTTCGCGGTTGAAGACTTCGGCCAGCAGGGCGGATTGGCCCAGATGGCCTTTGGTTTCGCCGATCACCAACGCAACGTGGCCTTCGCGAACTTCGGTGCCGATGATTTCGTCGGCGTTCTGCAAAAGGCCTACCGCCCCAATGGTCGGCGTGGGCAGAATCGCCTGGCCATCGGTTTCGTTGTACAGCGACACGTTGCCCGAAACGATCGGCATGTCGAGCGCCGAACAGGCCGCGCCGATGCCTTTGATGGCGCCGACGAACTGGCCCATGATCTCGGGCTTTTCGGGGTTGCCGAAATTTAGGTTGTCGGTAGTGGCCAGCGGCTTGGCACCCACGGCAGTCAGGTTGCGATAGGCTTCGGCCACTGCCTGCTTGCCGCCTTCCTCGGGGTTGGCGCGCACGTATCGAGGGGTCACGTCCGAGGTGAAGGCCAGCACCTTGTCGGTGCCATGCACGCGCACCATGCCTGCGCCCAAGCCAGGGGTTCGGGCGGTATCGGCCATGACCATGGTGTCGTATTGCTCATAGACCCACTGTTTGGCCGCGTAGTTGGGCGAGGAGATGAGTGCGCGCAACCCGTCAATCGGGTCGATCTGCGGCACTTCGGCCATCTCTTCGGCGACAGGGGTCGGAACCCATGGACGGTCGTATTCCGGCGCACGGCCCGACAGCGGCGAAAGCGGCAGGTCGGCTTTGACCTCGTTTCCGTGCATGATCAGGAAACGGTCCTCGGCGATTGTTTCGCCAACGATGGCAAAATCCAGGTCCCATTTCTCGAATACGGCCCGAGCCTCGGCCTCGAGCTCGGGCTTCAGCACCATCAGCATGCGTTCCTGGGACTCGGACAGCATCATCTCGTAGGCGGTCATGTTCTCTTCGCGCTGGGGCACGCGGTCGAGGTCGAGCTTGATACCCAGCTTGCCCTTGTCGCCCATTTCCACCGCGGAACAGGTCAGGCCAGCCGCGCCCATGTCCTGAATCGAAATCACGGCGCCGGTCTGCATCAGTTCCAGCGTCGCCTCCATCAGGCGTTTTTCGGTGAAGGGGTCACCGACCTGCACGGTCGGGCGCTTTTCCTCGATCGTGTCGTCAAATTCGGCCGAGGCCATCGTGGCGCCGCCCACGCCGTCGCGGCCGGTTTTGGCGCCCAGATAGACAACGGGCATGCCCACGCCCGACGCGGCCGAGTAGAAGATCTTGTCGGCATCGGCCAGCCCGGCGGCAAAGGCGTTCACGAGGCAGTTGCCGTTATAGGCCTGGTGGAACCGCACCTCGCCGCCTACGGTCGGCACGCCGAAACAGTTGCCGTAGCCACCGATGCCTTCCACCACGCCGTTGACCAGCTGGCGGGTCTTGGGGTGGTCGGGGTCACCGAAGGAGAGCGCGTTCATCGCCGCGATGGGCCGTGCGCCCATGGTGAACACGTCGCGCAGGATGCCGCCCACGCCGGTTGCCGCGCCCTGATAAGGTTCGATGTACGAGGGGTGGTTGTGGCTTTCCATCTTGAAGACCACGGCCTGCCCGTCGCCGATATCAACCACACCGGCGTTTTCACCCGGGCCGCAGATCACCTGGGGGCCCGAGGTAGGGAGGGTGCGTAGCCATTTCTTCGAGGACTTGTAGGAACAGTGCTCGTTCCACATGGCCGAGAAAATCCCCAGCTCGGTAAAGGTCGGCTCGCGCCCGATAATCTCGAGGATCATGTCGTATTCTTCGGGCTTCAACCCGTGCGCGGCAATCAGTTCCGGTGTGATGGCGGGCTCTTGCATTGTCTGTCCTGTCCCCAAGCTGGCCGATATTGCGCGCCTTTTAGGGCAAGGGCGCGCCGGGGGAAAGGGCCAAGAACGCGCAGCCGTGTCAGAACCGCTGTCCGACATAGATGTAGAGGTTGTCCTCCTGCTGGTCGTTGCGGCTTACATCTATCGAGAAATCGAGCGGAAATTTCTTGGAAACCCGGTAACGCGCGCCGATCCCGTAGGCCGAATTGGTGCCGTTGTCGCTCAGATCGCTGAAACTCTGGCCGGTTTGTCCCACGCCAGCAAAGGCGATGAGGCCGATGCGCTGGCCCACCCGTTGGCGAAGCTCGACCTGCAGAGAAGCCGAGCGCAGATCGAGAAGCTGGGTTGCCGAAAACCCTCGGAAGGCATCCACCGTTCCGATGCCGCATTGATCGAAGAACGGTGTCTCGGACGAAGCGGCGCAGACAGATAGCCGGCTGGCGATGACACCGTCGGCCCAGGGGCTCAGGTAAAACGTGTAGTTGAGGTAGGACTTGGAATAATCCTGCACCAGCCCGCTGAGCCCGTAGCCCTGTGATGCTTCGAAATGCAGGACTTGGCCGCTGGTCGGGTAAATCGTGTCATCCCGTGTATCCCAGTCGGACACCAGGCCCAAATTCCCAACCTCGACATTCAGAAACTGGTCGAAGGGAGGTGGGATCGGCGGCAGTCCCGCAAAGGCGGGGGTGATGGTCGTGTCGAGATACCGGAAGGTCACGCCGAAGGACAGGTCAGGCGTTACCCCATAGGACAGCCCGAGCCTGCCCAGAAAACCGTCCTGACGGATGGGGATCACACCAACCCCGGTGAAAAGGTCGTATTGGACGTCTGCTGTCCCGTAGAGTGCCTCGATGATCCAACGGTTGTTGTCCATATTGAGTTTGAATGCACCGGCTGCGGCCATGCTGCCATTGCCGGAGCGCAATCCACCGGCACCTATCACCGAAGGGTTGGATCCTTCGTCCATCTGGAAAAGATACCCAGCGCCCAGAATGAGGCCGGAACCGATTGTAGGGTTCGAAAAAGGAATCGGGGCGACGACGATCGATCCTCGCTGAAATCCGACGATTTCGTCTTCGGTGTAGTCGTCCAGAACTCCGAGGTTCTTGTCGAGGACACTATTGGCGTCCTGCGCCGCCGCTGCACTTGCCAAGGCGACGCCTGCGCTTGCGAGAAGCGGCCTGACTAGCGATCGCAACACGCGGACACCACTGTCTTTGCGCTTGGGCACACCGTCCTATTTCTTTCCCTGCTGTTGCTGCTCGGCCTGTTGTTCGGCCTGCTGAGTTGCGATTTCACCGGCAGCCGCACTGATGGCCGCTTTCTGTTCATCTGAAAGATGTTCCGTCTCCTCCAGGCCCGGGATCGCAACGCGGACCTCGCGGCGGGCGAACTCGATGCCGTTTTCGTTGAAGGCGGCCTTCACCCGGTTGAAGATTTCCTTGCGCAGGGTGAACTGCTTGCCCGGCTTGGCCATGAACTTGCCGCGGATGATCATGCCGACATCGTCGAAATCGAACACGCCCTGCGACTTGAACGGCTGCAGGAAGCCATCCTTGTGGACCGGGTCCTCCATCATCTCGGCGCCGATCTTCTTGAAGATCTTCTTGACCTTGTTCGGGTCGGTATCGAAGGGCACGGTGAACTTCAGCTTCATGATGACCCAGTCGCGGCTGTAGTTGGTCAGCTTCTGGATCTCGCCATAAGGAATGGTGTGAACAGGGCCGCGATGGTGGCGTAGTTGCATCGAGCGGATCGAAATCTTTTCCACCGTACCTGTGGTGCCGCCGACATCGACATATTCGCCCACGCGGAAAGCATCGTCGATCAGGAAGAAAATCCCGCCCACGATGTCCGAGACCAGTTTCTGCGCACCAAAGCCGATGGCCAGACCCAGGATACCGGCACCAGCCAGAAGCGGCGTGATGTCCAGGCCCAGCGCGCCCAGCGCCAAAAGGGCGAAGATCACCGAGATCGCGACCTGAGCGGTAACCCGCAGCAACGGCAGAACCGTGGCCAGACGCGAGCCGCCGGTACCGCCGCCTTCGCCGGCTTCTTCATCGGGGCTCTGCTCCGAGGCCGTCTGCTCTTTGGCAAGCCGGCGGTTGATCCAGAGCGAGACCACCTCGTTCAGGATGTAGCCGACCGCGATTATGATGAAGAACTGAACCAGCTTGCTGCCCGCTTCAGAGTCTCCGCCCGCGATTTCCTGCAGGTCCAGATCCCATGCGTTGGCGATCATCAGGACGACCAAAACGCCGGCCAGAACGCGCCCGATGCGGATATAGCTGCGCTTGGTTGCCCTGTAGGCGCGTTCAGCGACCGGCCCGTCACCGATCATCGGCGGCAACAGATGGCGGGTCAGTCCGCGGATAAAGGTATCGAGCGCCGGCGCGATCAGCAGCCAGAACATGGTGACGTAATGCGCGCCCCCCGCCAGCAGGGCGAAAACCCGCGGGTCGCGTTGCGCGGCGAGGAATTCGACCAGCAGCCAGGTGCCGATGGAAACGGCAATGGCGAAATAGGGATAGTAACGCGCCACCTCTTCGTCGAACTGCGTGCGATCTGGGTCCGAGCCGCGCATCATTTCGGTCAGCCCTTCGCGGGCCGTCCAGGCCATTACGGCGATGTAGATGTGGATCGAGGTGTTCAGCCAGAACCCCAGCCGCGACTCGCCCGGCTGCACGCCGTTCATCATGTTGAAATCCAGGATGAACATGGTGAAGCCGATCAGCAGAAATAGACCGATAAGGTTGCGATGCAGGTACTTGGCCCATTTGTCGTCGATACTGACCAGCCGCAGCCGGGGCTGCTGTGGGGCAAGGATGAACCGCGAGATCGCCGCCCCCAGCCGCGGGAACCAGATCAGATAGAACACGAAGGGCCCCGCCTGTTCGATTTGCGCATCGTCCAGAAATCGGCGGCCAACGAAAACCAGTGTGTAGTAAAAGACCAGCAGGCCCAAAAACTCGCCGCAGAAGCGTTTGAACAGGTAAAGCACTGCGCCCTTGAGGTCCGAGGACGCGTCTTCGGGGATCAGCCGGATCCAGCGGCGGGTCCACAGGCCGAACAGCTTTTCAGCCGCATACCCGATCGCAAGCGCCAGAAAGGTGAACCCGAACAGGGTCATGAGGCCGTTTGCGCCGAATTTGTTGCCAAAATTGGAGAAGGCCTCGACCTGGGCCGATATCAGAACCGGGACCTTGCGGATCACGTCCATCCATGATGCCGCCATCTGGCTGGCTGAGTCCGAAATGGTCTGAATCAGGCCGCGCTTTGTGCTCTGCTGTTCGGCTTGCTGCCTTGCGACCGCGTCCAACCGTTCCAGCAGGATGGCGCGCACCTGGTCGTCGGACATACGGGCGACCAAGTCATCGACTTGTTCGGGAGTCAGATCTTCGGGAATCGACACCGGGGCGGCGGAACTGCCGGTCTCTTGGGCCGCTGCGGGTAGGGTCAGCATGAGGGCCGAAACCGCCGCCATCAGAATACGCAAGAAATGTGTTGCCATTATTCCCTCGATCACAAAATGATTGTTTTTCGCGATCATAGGCAGCGCAGAGCGCATTTTACAAACAAAACGCGACCGGATGCGGTGTTGATGAAAAAAAAAGGCCGAGCACTAAGCTCGGCCGTAGTCCAACAGGGAGGTATGAAGATGATGAGCGTTTCAGCATCATCGCCTTCGAGTGGTCATTTAGGGATCAGTTTGTGAACGATCAAGAATTTTTTGCACGTGAACCCTCATGGCCGCTATGCGATTCGTGCATGGCTAAAGCTTTCCCAGCTCTTTCAGATGCTTGCGGTGCGCGATGATCTCTTCCTGCACGAAGTCACGGAAAGCTGCGACCCGTTTCGAGTGACGTAGTTCCTCGGGATACGCCAGGTAGACAGGCACCTCGGCGGTTTCGATATCCGACAGAATTGGAACCAAGTTGGGAAAATCTTCGGTTACGTAGTCAGGCAAAACACCAATGCCAAGGTTGTTCAGTACACCTTGAAGGACGCCGAAATAGTTGTTTACGGTCAGCAGCGAGCTGGGCTCATACGTCATAAGATGGCTGACCATCGTGGCTCCGACGCCAACTTGCGGGGCCGAGGGTGTCTGGCAAATCAGACGGTGCTTGGAAATGTCTTCCAGCGTTTGTGGCGCTCCGCCGTGCATCTCGAGGTATTCAGGCGTTGCATAGAGCATCATCCGAACGGTCATCAGGCGTTTGCGCACCAGATCGGCCTGGCTGGGTTCCTTCATGCGGATCGCGACATCGGCCTCGCGCATGGGCAGGTCGAGGACGCGCTCTTCCAGCATCAAATCGATGTTGAGATCGGGGTATTGTTCGTACAGTTTCGGCAGGCGTGGGGCGAGCCACAGCGTGCCGAAGCCGAATGTGGTGGTGACGCGCAGGACGCCAAACACCTCTTCTTCGCTGTCGCGGATGCGGGCGGCGGCAGTTTCCAGCCGCTTGGACATGGCGGTGGTGGCATCGAACAAAAGCTCGCCCTGTTCGGTCAGAATCAGGCCGCGCGCGTGGCGATGAAACAGCGTGGCGCCCAACGCCTCTTCCAAGGCACGAATCTGGCGGCTGACGGCGGATTGGGACAGGTTCAGCTTGTCGCCGGCATGCGTGAGGCTGCCGGCATCCGCCACCGCGTGAAAGATTCTGAGCTTGTCCCAATTCATCGTCGCAACTTTCGTTATGTTTTCGCAGAACTATATGAAAGAGGTAGCAAGTTCCACATTCAAAGGCGGAAATCGTTACGCTGCAGGGGGATTTTCCTATACAGGTCAGAAATTGTGACCTAAAATGACGGCAAATGCAGCACACTGTTCCGACGTGGGGAGGCGTCTGATGAGTCAGCCAAAGATTTCGCTCAACGACCGTTTCGATCTGACCAAAAGCCCGGTTCTGCTGAACGGCACGCAGGCGCTGGTGCGCCTGATGCTGATGCAGAAGGAACGCGACCGGGCGGCGGGCCTCAATACCGCCGGTCTGGTCACTGGTTACCGGGGTTCGCCGTTGGGGGCGGTCGACCTTCAGATGTCGCGTGCGCAGAAGCAGCTGGCCGAAAACGACGTGGTGTTCCAGTACGGCCTGAACGAGGACCTGGCCGCGACGGCGCTGTGGGGCAGCCAGCAGGCGGGTCTGCGCGGCGATGGAAAGTATGACGGCGTGTTTGGCCTGTGGTACGGCAAGGGGCCGGGTGTGGACCGGTCGGGCGACGTCATGCGTCACGCCAACATGGCCGGAACCGCCAAGCACGGCGGCGTTCTGATGGCGATGGGCGACGACCACACCGGCGAAAGCTCGACCGTGCTGCACCAATCTGAATGGTCGATGGTCGACATGTACATGCCCGTGGTCAGCCCGGCCGGGGTGCAGGAAATCCTCGACTATGGAATCTACGGCTTTGCGCTCAGCCGGTTTGCCGGGGTCTGGGTCGGGCTCAAGACGATGAAGGATACGATCGAGGTGACCTCGGTCGTGGATGGCCGGCCCGACAGGATGCAGCTGGTGACGCCGGAATTCGACATGCCCGAGGGCGGGCTGAACATCCGTCTGGGCGACACGCCGCACCTGCAGGAGGCGCGGATCATCGACTACAAGCGGTTCGCGGCCGAAGTGTTCTCGCACGCCAACCGGATGGACCGGCGGGTCTGGGGCAAGCCCGGGGCGAAGATCGGGATTGCCGCGGCGGGCAAGAACTGGCTGGACTTGGTGCACGCCATGTCGCTGCTGAACATCGACGAGGCCGAGGCCGAACGGCTGGGTATCACCACCTACAAGATCGGCCAGACCTTCCCGCTGGACATGAAGGGGTTCCATGACTGGGCCGAGGGCCTGGACCTGATCATCATCGTCGAAGAAAAGCGCAAACTGATCGAGGTGCAGGTCAAAGAGGCGATCTTTGATGACCGTCGCGGACGTCGTGTGTACGGCTGGTACAAGGGCGGGGCAGGCACGCTGCACCGCGAAGAGCTGTTCCCGACCCGTGGGGCGCTTGATCCGATCATGATCGCCGAGAAGCTGGGCGAGATCCTAATCGAGGAAGGTCGCGAAACCGACGGAATCCGCGCAGGGCTGGCCAGCCTGCACGAGGCCCGCCGCAACGACAACGCGCAGGAGATCGCGACGCGGCTGCCCTATTTCTGCTCGGGCTGTCCGCACAATAGCTCGACCAAGGTGCCCGAAGGTAGCCGGGCCTACGCCGGGATCGGCTGTCACTACATGGTGCAGTGGATGGATCGAGAGACCACCGGCTTTACCCAGATGGGCGGCGAAGGCGCCAACTGGATCGGTGAGGCGCCGTTCTCGACTACGAAACACGTGTTCCAGAACCTGGGCGATGGCACTTACAACCATTCGGGCGTTCAGGCGATCCGGGCGGCGCTGGCGGCCGGAACCAACATCACCTTCAAGATCCTGTTCAACGATGCGGTCGCCATGACCGGCGGGCAGGAGAACGAGGGCCATTTGACCGCCGAGCGCATTGTGCGCGAGGTCAAGGCCATGGGCGTCCAGCATGTGGCCGTCGTCTATGACGAGAAGGAAGACGTGAACTTCAAGGCGCTGCCCGGCGACGTGGAAATCCACGAACGGGCCGAGCTGATGGCGGTTCAGAACAAGTTCCGCGAGATCGAAGGCGTGTCGGTCATCGTCTACGTCCAGACCTGCGCCGCCGAGAAACGCCGCCGCCGCAAGCGCGGCACCTTCCCGGACCCGGACAAGCGCGTCTTCATCAACTCGGACATCTGCGAAGGCTGCGGCGATTGCGGGGTGCAGTCGAACTGTGTCTCGATCGTGCCCAAGGAAACCGAGCTGGGACGCAAGCGGGCGATCGACCAGTCCAGCTGCAATAAGGATTTCTCGTGCCTCAACGGGTTCTGTCCGTCCTTCGTCACGCTGGAAGGTGCCAAGATCCGCAAGGAAGCCACCACCGAAATCGACATCCCCCATCTGCCGCAGCCGGTTCTGCCGCAGATCGAGGGCACGCATAACGTGGTCATCACGGGCGTCGGCGGCACCGGAGTCGTGACCATCGGGGCGGTTCTGGCGCAGGCCGCGCAGATCGACGGCAAAGGCGCGGGCATGATGGAAATGGCCGGGTTGGCGCAGAAGGGGGGCGCGGTGCATATCCACTGTCGACTGGCCAACAAGCCCGAGGACATCAGCGCCATTCGCGTGGCCACCGGCGAGGCGCATGCGCTGATCGGCGGCGACCTCGTGGTGTCGGCCGGGGCCAAGACGCTGGGGCTGACGCGCACTGGTCAGACCGGCGCGGTGGTCAACAGCCACGAGATCATCACTGGCGATTTCACCCGCAACACCGAGTTCCACATTCCGGTCGACCGGCTGGAACTGGCGCTCGAGGCGCGGCTGAAGGACGGGCTGGCCCTGTTCGACGCGACCGAGCTGGCACGCGCGGTGATGGGCGACTCGATCTATTCCAACATGATGGTGTTCGGGGCGGCGTGGCAGCGCGGTCTGCTGCCGGTCAGCCATGAGGCGATTATGACCGCGATCGAGCTGAACGGCGCCGCGGTCGAGCGCAACAAGCGCGCCTTCGAGGTCGGCCGATGGGCGGTTCTTCACCCCGAGGAAGTGGCGCGCATCGTGGCCCCCACGGTGACCGAGTTGCCCAAGACGCCCGAGCAGGCCATCGCCTTCCGCGCCGATCATCTGGTGGCCTATCAGGGCAAACGGTTGTCCAAACGCTATCTCAAGCTGGTCGAGTCGATCGAAGACCCGAAGGTCCGGGATGCCGTCGCGCGTGGCTATCACAAGCTATTGTCCTACAAGGACGAATATGAAGTGGCCCGCCTGCTGCTGGACAGCCGCGACAAGGCCGCCGCCGAATTTGACGGCGATTTCAAGATGACCTTCCACCTGGCGCCGCCGATTCTGGGTGGCAAAGGGTCGGACGGGCGTCCGCGCAAACGGCAATTCGGCGAATGGCTGCTGGGGCCGATGAAGGTTCTGGCCAAGCTGAAGGGGCTACGTGGCACGCCGCTGGACATCTTCGGTTATACCGCCGAGCGCCGGATGGAGCGGGCCTTGATCCGTCAGTACGAGAAGGACATGAAAGAGGTCCTGCCCAAGCTTGATGACAACACCCGCGATGCGATTGTCGCGCTGGCGCGGTTGCCGCTGGACATCCGCGGTTTCGGTCCGGTATTGGCCGCCAACGAAGCCAAGGCCGCCAAGCGGCGTGAGGAACTTCTGGCCGTGATCCGGCAGGGAGGGACCGAGACGCGGGCCGCGGCCGAGTAACGTCACATCGGTGTCACGGAGGCGCGGTAGGATCAGTGTCCGCGCCGTCCCGTGACGGCCACACCGGAGACCCGTGATGAAATCACGTCGCCAAGTCGCTCGGGATATTTCCTACGCCCATTCTGCTGAAACGCGGGGTGGGCGCATGGTCATCAAACTGATGGAGAACACGACCGGTCGGCTGCGCCTGATCCGGCGCGCGGATGGTTACGAGCGAGAGGTCGCCAATGGCCGCGATTTCTGGTCGGTCATGGTCGAACGCTACGGGTTGAGCCTGAATGTGGTGGGCGGGGCGCTGTCCAACATCCCCAAGGACGGCCCGCTGATCTTGATCGCCAACCATCCTTACGGGATCCTGGATGGATTGATGATGGGGCATGTGCTGTCCCAGACCCGTGGAGATTTCCGGATTCTGGCCAATCATGTGTTCCACAAGGCCGAGGACCTGAACCGCATTATCCTGCCGATATCCTTCGATCAGAGCAAAGAGGCGATGCGGCTGAACCTGCGGACTCGCAAAACCGCCTTGGATTATCTGGGACAGGGTGGCGCAATCGGGATTTTTCCCGGCGGTACGGTCAGCACGGCAGCCCGGCCGTTCGCGCACCCGATGGACCCGGGCTGGCGCGGTTTCACCGCGCGGATGGTGGCCAAGTCGAACGCCAACGTGGTGCCTTTGTTCTTTGATGGCCACACTTCGCGCCTGTTCCAGATCGCCAGCCATTTGCATGTCACGTTGCGCATGGGGTTGCTGATCAAAGAGTTCAAAAAGCGAGTCGATACCCCGGTTGATGTGGTCGTGGGGCAGCCCATCGGCCGCGACGTACTAGACCCATTGGCCGGCGATACGCGCAAGATGATGGATTTCTTGCGCAAAGCCACGTATGAGCTGTCTCCGAAGCCGCTGAAGTCGTATGACTATGGCTATGAATTCGAGGAACGGCATCGCGCCTGAAGGGGCAAATGGCAGTAGGCATCTTTGATTCCGGATTGGGCGGGCTGACCGTCCTGAACGCCGCGCAGACACGTCTGCCGGAGGTGGATTTCCTATATTACGCAGACAGCGCGCACGCGCCTTATGGCGTGCGCGACGCCGAGGATATCTACAACCTGACCCGAAACGCGGTGCAGGACCTGTGGTCGCGCGGCTGCGATCTGGTGATTCTGGCCTGCAACACGGCCAGCGCCGCGGCGTTGCGGCGGATGCAGGAAGAGGGCGTGCCCCAGGGCAAGCGCGTTCTGGGTGTGTTCGTCCCGCTGATCGAAGCACTGACCGAGCGCCAGTGGGGCGACAACAGCCCCCCGCGCGAAGTGGCGGTCAAGCACGTGGCCCTGTTTGCCACGCCGGCGACCGTGGCCAGCCGTGCGTTCCAGCGCGAACTAGCGTTCCGCGCCATCGGCGTGGATGTCGAGGCGCAGGCCTGCGGTGGCGTGGTCGATGCCATCGAAGAAGGCGACATGATCTTGGCCGAGGCCCTGGTGCGCAGCCATGTGGACGCGCTGAAGCGCAAGATGCCGCATCCGCAGGCGGCGATTCTGGGCTGCACGCACTACCCGCTGATGGCCGAGGCCTTCCAGGTGGCCTTGGGGCCGGACGTGCAGGTGTTCAGCCAGGGTGACCTGGTTGCCGAAAGCCTTGCCGACTATCTGAAGCGGCACCCCGGCATGCTGGGCACCGGTGAGGCCGGGTTCCTGACCACGGGCGATCCCAAGAAGGTCAGCGACCGGGCAACGCAGTTTCTGCGACGACAAATCACCTTTCAGGCCGCCTGACTTCGGTCAAGGACCGGGGCGGCACGCGGATTTATTCGGGGGAACCGTCCATGCGATGGTTGCCAGTCGTGACACATTAAGGAACGAGGTCTGACATGACCCACAAAATCGCAATCCTGGGCGCTTCGGGCTATACCGGTGCCGAACTGGTGCGGCTGATCGCCGAACACCCGAACATGGAAATCACCGCTCTGGCGGCCGAGCGCAAGGCCGGGCAGACCATGGCCGAGGTGTTTCCGCATCTGCGCCATCTGGACCTGCCGCGCCTGTGCAAGATCTCGGAAATAGACTTTGGCCAGATCGACCTGTGCTTTTGCGCGCTGCCGCACAAGACCAGCCAGGAAGTGATCCGCGAGTTGCCCTCTGACCTGAAAGTCGTTGATTTGTCGGCGGATTTCCGGCTGAGCGATCCGGCGGAATACGAGAAATGGTATGGCAACCCGCATGTCGCGTTGGAACAGCAGGCCGAGGCTGTCTACGGCCTGACAGAGTTCTACCGCGACGAGATCCGCACCGCCCGGCTGGTTGCAGGCACCGGGTGCAACGCGGCGACGGGGCAATATGTGCTGCGGCCGCTGATCTCGGCCGGGGTGATCGATTTGGATGACATCATTCTTGATCTGAAATGCGCTGTCTCAGGGGCAGGGCGGGCGTTGAAAGAGAACCTTCTGCACGCCGAGCTGAGCGAAGGCACCAACGCCTATTCCGTCGGCGGGACCCACAGGCATCTGGGCGAGTTCGATCAGGAGTTCTCGAAGCTGGCCGGCCGTGCGGTTCACATCCAGTTTACGCCGCACCTGATCCCCGCGAACCGGGGCATTCTGGCGACCTCGTATGTAAAGGGCGACCCGCAGAGCGTATATGAAACGCTGTGTGCGACTTATGCGGACGAGCCCTTCATCCACATGCTGCCTTTTGGCGATACGCCTTCGACCCACCATGTGCGCGGGTCGAACTACTGCCATATCGGCGTCGTTGCTGACAGGATCGAACGCCGTGCCATCGTGATCGCGGCGCTGGATAACCTGACAAAAGGTAGCAGTGGGCAGGCCTTGCAGAACGCAAACCTGATGTTAGGTGAACCTGAAACGACGGGGCTGATGATGGCCCCACTGTTCCCATGAGGGCGAGATGAAGACGCTGAAGAAACGTCGTCGTGTACAGATCATTCTGTTGGCTTTCGTCGCCTTGGCCCTGGCGACGGGCCTGATCGGTTATGCAATGCGAGACGGGATCAACTATTTCCGCTCGCCCAGCCAGGTGATCGCCGAACCGCCGGCGCCGAACGAGGTGTTCCGCATCGGCGGGCTGGTCGAAGAAGGGTCAATCGTGCGCGGGCAGGGCGAGACGGTGCGCTTTGTCGTGACCGATGGCGGTGAAAGCGTTCCGGTGTCGTTCACCGGAGTGCTGCCTGACCTGTTTTCCGAAGGCCAGGGCATGGTCGGCACCGGCAGCTATGTCGACGGCGTTTTCCAGGCTACCGAAATCCTCGCGAAACACGACGAGACTTACATGCCCAAAGAGGTCATGGACGCCCTGAAAGAGCAGGGTGTCTACAAGGAGGCCGGCGAGAGCTGATCTTGGCTCTGCCGCAGGGTGGTTGATTTAGGCGGGCGTTGCGCGGTCGGGCCGGGCAGCGCCCGCTGTCGTTTCGAGCCATTAAATCTTTTGGCCGAGTTTTGGCTGCACGAGAACACAGAGGTGCAGCATGCAGACGGTTCGGCAGATCGCGTGGGAGATCGTGGCCCGCGAAGGTGGGTTCGTCGATGACCCGGATGACCCGGGCGGGGCCACGAAATACGGCGTCACCATCCACACGATGCGCCGCCTTGGGGTCGACCTGACGGATGATGGCGTGGTTGACCGGCGCGACGTGATGGCGCTGAGCCGGGAACAGGCGGTCGAGATATTCGTCGCGCATTTTTTCCGGAAACCCCGGCTTGGGCTTGCCCCCGAGGCGCTGCAGCCGTCGCTGTTCGACATGTATGTCAACGCTGGGGCCCAGTCCGTACGCATTCTGCAGCGCCTGCTGGTGCAGATGGGGTTCGCGGTGATCGTTGACGGGGTGATGGGGCTACAGACCGCCGCGGCTTGCGCGCAGGCCGCCGTACCCGATCCGATGGCGCTGCGCGATGCCTACGGGGTGGCGCGGCGGAACTATTATTTCCGTTTGGCCGACCGGCGACCGACCTCGCGCAAATATGTGCGTAGCCGGACCGGCGGCAAGGGCGGATGGATCCGTCGGGCCGAGGCGTTTCTGTCTCCGTCCTACCATCTGAGTGAATCGGAGTTTCACGAAAGGGTCGCAGTATGGGGTTGATTGCGGGAATTTTCGATCTGCTGTTCGGGGGCGGACGCAACGTGGTGCGCGAAACAGCCGAAGTTTTCCGAGAAAATGCCGAGGCCGGCGCCGTGCGCGACGTCGAGATGCGCGGGCAGGCCATGAGCCAGTTCGGCGCCGAATTTGCGGTGCCGCGCAAAGGCGGATTCGACCGGTTCATGGACGGGCTGAACCGGCTTCCACGCCCGGCGCTGGCCCTGGGCACGCTGGGGCTGTTCGTTGCGGCGATGGTCGATCCGTTGTGGTTTGCGGCGCGGATGCAGGGCATCGCGCTGGTGCCCGAGCCGCTTTGGTGGCTACTGGGCGTGATCGTGTCCTTCTATTTCGGGGCGCGGCATCAGGCCAAGGTGCAGGATTTGCAACGCGACATCTCGGTCACGATGATGCGCGCGCCGCAGGTGATGGCCAACCTGCAGACGCTGCGCCAGATGCGGGCGGACAGCCCCGGCGCAGCCGACCCGGGCACGGATGCGGAACTGACGGCCCAACTGACCGCCCCGGACCCCAACCCGGCGCTGGACGACTGGCGGCGTCTGCGGGCCTGAGGCGCGACACTATGTGCGCGTAAGGGCGGCGAAAGTGATTGGCGCTCGGCACGGGGCGAGGGTATACCGGGCGCATGATTACCGAGCTTGGACATTTCGCCCTTATCCTCGCCTTTCTGGTGGCCATTGCGCAAAGTGTCGTGCCGTTGATCGGCGCGGCAAAGCGGTGGCCTTCGTGGATGTTTTTCGCCGAACCGGCCGCGGTGTCGCAATTTCTGCTGACCGGGTTCGCCTTCGGCGCGTTGGTCTGGGCCTTCGCGACGTCGGACTTTTCATTGCGGATCGTGGTCGAGAACAGCCATTCGGCCAAACCGATGCTGTACAAACTCAGCGGCACTTGGGGCAACCATGAGGGCTCGATGCTGTTGTGGGTGCTGATCGTTGCGATCTTTGGCGCCATGGCGGCCTTTTTCGGCGGCGGCCTGCCGCCTACGCTGAAGGCGCGGGTTTTGGCGGTGCAGGGGGCCATCGGCGTGGCATTCTATGCCTTCATCCTGTTCACTTCGAACCCGTTCGACCGGCTGCCCGTGGCCCCGTTTGACGGGCGCGACCTGAACCCGCTGCTGCAGGATCCGGGGTTGGCCTTCCATCCGCCATTCCTGTACTTGGGCTATGTGGGGCTAAGCATGGCGTTCAGCTTTGCGGTCGCGGCCCTGATCGAGGGGCGCATCGACGCCGCGTGGGGCCGTTGGGTGCGGCCGTGGACGCTGGCGGCGTGGATCTTCCTGACCATTGGCATCGCGCTGGGGTCCTGGTGGGCCTATTACGAGCTGGGTTGGGGCGGTTTCTGGTTCTGGGACCCGGTCGAGAATGCCTCGTTCATGCCTTGGCTGCTGGCCGCCGCGCTGCTGCATTCGGCTATCGTGGTCGAAAAGCGCGAGGCGCTGAAAAGCTGGACCATCCTGCTGGCCATCATCGCCTTTGGTTTCTCGCTTATCGGAACCTTCATCGTGCGCTCGGGCCTTCTAACGTCGGTCCATGCCTTCGCCAATGACCCCGAGCGCGGGGTGTTCATCCTCTTGATCCTTGTGGTCTTCGTCGGCGGCGCGCTGACCTTGTTCGCCGCGCGGGCGCAGGCGATGGAGGCCAAAGGGGTTTTCGGCATGGTCAGCCGCGAAAGCGCGCTGGTGCTGAACAACATCCTACTGGCCGTCAGCAGCTTTGTCGTGTTCGTTGGCACCATGTGGCCGATGCTGGCCGAGATGATGTTCGACCGGAAACTGTCGGTGGGGCCGCCGTTCTTTGACGCCGCGTTCACGCCGTTCATGGTGGTATTGGGGATCGTGCTGCCCCTGGGCGCTATGCTGCCGTGGAAGCGGGGCAAGCTGGGCCGGGTTGCGTGGCAGTTGCGCTATGCCTTCGTTCTGGCTGTGTCGCTGGCGATCCTCGTCTGGGTGGTACAGACGGGGCGCAGCGCGCTGGGGCCTGTGGGGTTGTTCCTGGGCGCCTGGATCACCTTTGGCGCCATCGTCGACCTGTGGAGCCGAACGGGCCGCAAGGGCAGCGTGGCGCGCCTGATGCGTCTACCGGGGGCAGATTGGGGCAAGGCTGTGGCCCACACCGGGCTGGGCATCACGATGTTCGCCATCGCCGGCCTGACCGCTTGGGAGGTCGAAGACATCCGCGTCGCCCGTGTGGGCGAGACATTCGAGGTCGGAGGGTTTGCCTTCACCCTGCAGGGGGTGCGCGAGGTCGAGGGCCCGAACTATTTCTCGACCATGGCGGATGTCCTCGTGGAAAAAGATGGCCGAACCGTCGCAACCCTGAACCCCGAAAAACGCACTTATCCGGTGGCGGCGATGCCCACCACTGAAGCGGCGATCGACTACCGCTTTCTGCGTGACGTCTATGTTGTGATCGGCGACCAGCAGGATGACGGAGGCTGGGTCATTCGGACGTATATCAAGCCTCTGGCAAATTGGATCTGGGGGGGCTGCATCCTGATGGCCCTGGGTGGGCTGCTCAGCCTGTCCGACCGCCGGTTCCGCGTGGCGGCGGGGGCGCGCAAAAACATGCCCGCAGGAGTTGCAGCGGAATGAAACGCCTGATCCTTGTTCTGATGTTGCTGGCCACGCCCGTGCTGGCGGTGCAGCCGGACGAAGTGCTGGACGATCCGGTTCTGGAACAGCGCGCGCGTGAGATCAGCGCCGGGCTGCGATGTCTGGTCTGCCGCAACGAAAGCATCGACGAAAGCAACGCCGACCTGGCGCGCGACCTGCGCCTGCTGGTTCGGGAACGATTGGTGGCCGGCGATACGGACGAAGAGGCGGTTGACTTCATCGTGGACCGCTATGGCGAATATGTTCTGCTCAAGCCTAAGACCACGGGGGTGAACCTGCTGCTGTGGCTGGCCGGGCCGATCATGTTGCTGTTCGCGGCGATCATGGGGTGGAGTTTCCTGCGCGGTCGCGCCCGCAGCGCCGCAACGGCCGAAACCGACGCTCTGAGCGAGGAAGAGCAGGAGCGGCTGCGCCGTATTCTGGAAGACTGACGCGTGGTTTGACTTTCCCTTGCCGGGCAATTGCGTCAGGGTTCGGGAAAATCTGTGCCAGGTGAGGACTTCATGGAATACGAAACGGTGCTTTTGAACATCACGGACGGTCTGGCGGTGCTGACGCTGAACCGGCCCGACAAGATGAACGCGCTGACAACCCAGATGCGGGCCGAGATCACCCACGCGATGAAACAGGCCGCCCATGACGCGCGGGCCGTGGTCGTGACCGGGGCGGGGCAGGCCTTTTGTTCCGGCCAGGATCTGGGCGATGCCTCGAGCACCGGCAAGATCGACCTGGAAGGCACGCTGCGGGACGAATACGAGCCGATGCTGAAGGCAATCTGGGATTGCCCGGTCCCGACGATCGCCGCCGTCAACGGTCCTGCTGCCGGGGCCGGGGCCAACCTGGCGCTGTGTGCCGATGTGACGATCGCGACCGAAAGCGCTTATTTTCTGCAGGCATTCGCCAAGATCGGCCTGTTGCCCGATGCCGGCGGTACCTGGTTCATGCCGCGCCAGATGGGGATGGCCAAAGCGATGGGGGCGGCACTGTTCGCTGACAAGATCAGCGCCCGTCAGGCCGATGACTGGGGCCTGATCTACGAAGCCGTGGCAGATGACGCATTCGAGGCCCATTGGCGCAAGCGCGCCGAGTATCTGGCCAAGGGTCCGACCGCAGGTTTCGGCGCGATCAAGAAGGCGATCCGCGGCACGTGGGAAAATTCGCTGGAACAGCAGCTGCAGGTCGAGGCCCATCTGCAGGGCGAATGCGGGCGCACACGGGACTTTGCCGAAGGCGTGGTGGCTTTTTTGGAAAAACGCGTCCCCCGGTTCGAGGGACGCTGACCTTCAGGCCCGGCGGCGCCGGCGTGTGCGCCGTTCGGGCGTAGCCTCGTCGCCGGTTCCGTCACTGGCGGACGAGAATGGTCCCAGCGCATCGGTGATCTGGTCCAGTGTCGGACGCGCGCCGCCTGGCGTGGTGTCCAGCGCCTTGCGCATTTCGCGCAGGTGTTCGGGCATGGTCCCGCAGCAGCCGCCAATGATGGTAGCCCCGGCATCGCGCGCCATGGCGGCGTAACGGCCCATCAGCTCGGGCGTGCCGTCATAGTGGATGTGGCCATCGACATATTTCGGAATGCCCGCATTGCCTTTGGAGATCAGGGGGCGTTCGGTTCCCTGAGCAACAAAACCCAAAACCGTGCGTAGAATGTCTGAAGCGCCGGTTCCGCAGTTTGCGCCAAAGGCGATAGGGGGGTTGGGCAAGGTTTCGACCAGCTGCGCCAGATCGGCCGAGGTGACGCCCATCATGGTGCGCCCGGCGGTGTCAAAGCTCATGGTGCCGCACCAGGGCATGTCGGCCAGGGCAAAGGCCTCGGCCGCGGCGCGGAATTCCTCCGGCGCGCTGATCGTCTCTACCCAAAGCACGTCGACGCCGCCGGCTTTCAGCGCCTCGGCCTGTTCATGGAACATCTCAACCGCCTCGGCATGGGTCAGGCTGCCCACTGGTTCCAGGATTTCGCCGGTCGGGCCGACCGATCCTGCAACCACGACCGGACGCCCGGCGGAATCCGCCACCTCGCGCGCCAGTTCGGCGCCGATGCGGTTCAGCTCGGCCACGCGGGTGTGGGCGTCGTGCAGTTTCAGACGTGCAGCCGTTCCGCCGAATGTATTGGTCAGGAACAGGTCACTGCCCGCATCCACCGACCCCCGATATAGGGCGCGGATCTTGTCGGGCTGGTCGGTGTTCCACAGCTCGGGCGCGTCACCCGATTGCAGCCCCATGTTGAACAGGTTCGTTCCGGTGGCGCCGTCAGCAAGAATGGCGTCCTTCGTTTCCAGCAGTCTGGTCAGCGAATTGGTCATTGGAGATGTCCGGAGTTGTGGCCCCGAGGGCCAAAAATTTAGACGCCCCGTGTCGCATGACCGGGACGTCAAATCAAATTCATAATACTCATGAAGATCATGAGGTGGGCGGCGTGCCTCAGTTGGCTTCGCTCATCACCTGAGCTTTGGCCACTGGCAGCAGTTCCGCCATCTTGGCGCGGATTTCCTCGGGGCTGGACAGATCGCCCAGATCGGCGGCGACTTTGCGCACCACGTCTTCGTGGCCGGCTTCTTCGAAATCGGCGATTACCACGGATTTTGCGTACTCGGCGGCCTCATCGCCACTTTTGCCCAGTTTTTCAGCAGCCCACAGGCCCAGCAACTTGTTGCAACGGGCTTGCGCCTTGAACTGCATTTCTTCGTCATGGGCGAATTTTGCTTCAAAGGCGTTTTCGCGGTCGTCGAACGTAGTCATCGGTGTCGGGCCTCTTCGGGTAGTGTTGCGTTTGATGATGATATGACCATACGCGCGGTCGGGTGCAAGGTATTTGCGCTGCATCAAAGCCTCTCGGATGCATGAACTTGCGGGAAAGGGGGGCTTGCACTATGAGAGCGCCAGAGCGCAGGGACTCATTCCCTCGCCCCACGCTGGAAAGGTCGCACATGGCGCGTCGCAAGAAGATTTACGAAGGCAAGGCCAAAATCCTGTATGAAGGCCCCGAACCGGGCACGATCGTGCAGTATTTCAAGGATGATGCCACCGCGTTCAACGCCGAAAAGAAGGACGTGATCGACGGCAAAGGGGTCCTGAACAACCGCCTGAGCGAATTCTTCATGTCCGGCCTGAACCAGATCGGCGTGCCGACCCACTTTATCCGCCGCCTGAACATGCGCGAACAACTTGTGCGCAGCTGCGAGATCATCCCGCTGGAGGTGATCGTCCGCAACTATGCCGCCGGGTCGTTGTCGAAAAGGCTGGGTATTGCCGAGGGCACGCAGCTGCCGCGTCCGATCGTCGAGTATTGCTACAAGGACGATTCGCTGGGTGATCCGCTGGTGACCGAGGAACACATCGCCGCCTTTGGCTGGGCCAGCCAGCAGGACATGGACGACATTCTCAGCCTGGCGCTGCGGGTGAACGACTTCATGAGCGGTGTGATGCTGGCCGTGGGCATCCGACTGGTCGACTTCAAGATCGAGATCGGTCGTGTCTACGAGGGTGACTTCCAGCGCCTGATCGTCGCGGATGAGATCAGCCCCGACAGCTGCCGCCTGTGGGACATCGAGACAGGGCAAAAGCTGGACAAGGACGTGTTCCGCCGCGATCTGGGCAGCCTGACCGACGCCTATTCAGAAGTTGCGCGGCGGCTGGGCGTTCTGCCCAAAAGCAACGTGACAAAACCCACGCTGATCAACTGACGCCGGGGCCCAACCAGGGGCAGCGGCAACAAGGATTTGGAAATGGCGAGGCTACACGGTTTCGCAAGTGAACCAGAGGACGACCTGAGATGAAGGCACGAGTGCACGTTATGCTGAAGAACGGGGTTCTGGACCCGCAGGGCGAGGCCGTGCGCCATGCCCTGGGCGCCCTGGGGTTCGACAAGGTCGAAGGCGTGCGTCAGGGCAAGGTGATCGACCTTGAACTGGCCGAGGGCGCAACCGAGGCCGACGTGGCCGAGATGTGCGAAAAGCTGTTGGCCAACACGGTCATCGAACGTTACGAGATCGAACTGGTCTGAGTTTTCCAGCCGTTTCCCCAAGGAGGGTTTGCCATGCGCGCTGCCGTTGTCGTGTTTCCCGGGTCCAACTGTGACCGGGATCTTGCCGTTGCCTTCGAACAGGTCGGGTTTCAGGTCGACATGGTCTGGCACAAGGATGCCCAACTGCCGCAGGGCGTGGACATCGTGGGCGTTCCGGGCGGTTTTTCCTATGGCGACTACCTGCGCTGCGGCGCGATCGCCGCGCAATCGCCGATCTGCAAGGCCGTGGTCGAACATACCGAACGCGGCGGCTATGCCGTCGGCATCTGCAACGGGTTCCAGATTCTGACCGAGACCGGCATTCTGCCAGGCGCGCTGCTGCGAAATGCCGGGTTGAAATACATCTGCCGCACCGTGGAGTTGAAGGTCGAGACCGCCGACAGCGCCTTTACCCAGGGCTATGACGCCGGCGACGTGATCCGCATTCCGATCGCGCATCACGACGGCAACTATTTTGCCGATGACGACACCGTCAGCCGCCTGCGAGACGAAGACCGAATCGCGTTTACCTATGTCGACAATCCGAACGGCTCGCGTGGTGATATTGCCGGCATCCTGTCGCACAACCGGCGCGTGCTGGGTATGATGCCCCATCCCGAAAGGGCGGCGGATCCTGCGCATGGCGGCACCGACGGGGTGGCGCTCTTCCGCGCATTGTCGGGGGTGCTGACGCCTGCGTGACTTGAGGTCAGGTGCATCGGCGCGTAGCCTCGGCTCATGACATCCGACGCGCAAAAAGGCTGGAAATCGATCTTCGGCAACGTCGCCCCGCTGGGGTGGCGGTTGCGGCTGGCGGTATTCGGCCTGTTACTGGCCGCGGCCGCGACCGTGTGGGTCACCAACAGCCTGCTGACCGACCGGTTCACCGAATCCACCCGCAATCGGGCTGAACTGCGGCTGACGCTGTATTCCGGCAACCTGTTGAGCGAGCTGCGCCGTAACGCCATCGTGCCGCAGTTGCTGGCGCGGGATCCTACTTTGATCTCGGCCTTGCAGTCGGGCGATTTCTCGTTGTCGACGCAACGCCTGCTGTCCTTTGTCGAGGAAATCGGCGCGGCGTCGCTGATGCTGTTGGACCGCGACGGCCGGGCGGTCGCCGCGACCGACCGCAACCGGTTGGGCGAAGGGCACCGCAGCGCGGCCTATTTCGTGGAGGCGATCCGGTCCAATTCAACGATTTTCTCGGTCATCCCGCGTGAGGCCGGGGGCTATCACTTCGTTTATTCGCGGCGGCTTGAAGCCGGCGCCGAGATTCTGGGCGTGATCGTCGTCGAGGTGGACCTGCAGAAATTCGAAAGCGCGTGGGCCGGGATTTCGGATGCCGTGATGGTGACCGACAGCACTGGCACGATCATCCTGTCGACCGAACCTCAGTGGCGTGGGTTGAACGAGCAGGAGGCGCTGTTGCGGCAGCACCCGCAGGGGGCCATCGAGCGCGCCATACGGGCCACCGCCGACTGGACGGCACTGCCGCCCGACGCCTACCTGCAGGGCGAAGCGGTCATGCGAATGGAGACGCGGATTCCGTTCCGCGGCTGGAAGATGACCTCGTTCACGACCTATTCCTCGATCCGCGAAAAAGTGAACAGCGTTCTGGCGCTCGAGATCATGGGCTTTGCGATTCTGCTGGCGCTGGCCTTCTATGCGCTTAGCCGCAGGGCGACTTTTCGCATGGCGCTGTTCCAGCGCGAGTCGGCGGAGCTTCGCGCATTGAATGCCCGCCTGCAGCGCGAAATCGCCGAGCGGGAACGGGTTGAAAAGACGCTGGAAGTGGCGGAACAGACGCTGGCGCAAAGCTCGAAGCTGGCCGCTTTGGGCGAGATGTCGGCGGCGGTGAGTCACGAGCTGAACCAGCCGCTGGCGGCGATGAAGACCTATTTGGCGGGCGCACGGCTGCTGCTGCGCCGCAACCGCCCAGAAGAGGCGTTGGCCAGCTTTGGCCGCATCGACGGTCTGATCGAGCGGATGGGCGCGATCACGCGGCAGCTCAAGTCTTACGCTCGCAAAGGGGCGGATGCGTTTTCGCCCGTGAATCTTGGCGAGGCGCTGGCTTCGTCGCTCTCGATGATGGAGCCGCAACTGCGTCAGCGCCACGTCAAGATCAGCCAGATTCTGCCTGAAGAGCCGGTGATCGTGATGGGCGATCGGATGCGGCTGGAGCAGGTCATGGTGAACCTCTTGCGCAATGCGCTGGACGCTACCAAATCAGTGGTGGAGCCCGAGGTGGAGATCATTCTGGCCGCGGGCGAAACCGCCGTGCTGGCGGTACGCGACAACGGCCATGGGATCGAGAATATCGAGAACCTGTTCGAACCCTTCTACACCACGAAACGCGCCGGTGACGGGGTCGGCTTGGGGCTTGCCATCTCGTCGGGTATCGTGAACGACCATGGCGGACGGCTGACCGCGCGCAACGGCCAGAACGGCGGCGCGGTGTTCGAGATGCAACTGCCCATCTTGGGGCAAGACGGCCTGGAGGCCGCAGAATGACGAGGATCTAGCTATGGCACAGGCCATGAAGATTGCCATCGTGGATGACGAACAGGACATGCGCCAGTCGATCAGCCAGTGGTTGGCGCTGTCCGGGTACGACACCGAGACCTTCGCCAGCGCCGAAGATGCGTTGAAGGTTCTGGGGCCGGATTATCCGGGGATCGTGATCTCGGACATCAAGATGCCGGGCATGGATGGCATTCAGCTGTTGAAAAAGCTGATGGGCGCCGACAGCACCTTGCCGGTGATCATGATTACCGGGCACGGGGATGTGCCGATGGCCGTCGAGGCGATGCGGGTGGGGGCGTTCGACTTTCTGGAAAAGCCGTTCAACCCCGATCGGATGTCGGAACTGGCCAAACGCGCCAGTAACGCGCGACGGCTGACGCTGGACAACCGGGCGCTGCGGCGCGAGCTGTCGGGCGGCACCCAGATCATGAACAAGCTGATCGGCGCCAGCCCGGTGATGGAGCGCCTGCGCGAGGATATTCTGGACCTGGGCCAGGCCGACGGGCATGTGCTGATCGACGGCGAAACCGGCACCGGAAAGACCCTCGTGGCGCACGCGCTGCATGCAGTGGGAAGCCGGGCGGGCAAGAAATTCGTTCTGGTCTCCTGTGCCGCGCTCGAGGAAGAGGCGCTGGCCAAGCGGCTTTTCGGACCCATGATGCCCGAGGACACGCAACTGCCCGCCATCGAGGAAGCCCGGGGCGGCACTCTGGTGCTGGAGGATATAGAGGCGCTGAGCGACACGCTGCAGGCGCGGTTGCTGAGCGTGATGAACGAGCAGGGAACACCGGCCGAAACCCGGATCGTTGCGATCTCGAACCTGCAGGAAGCGGGCAAGACCAGCGAGGACGTGCTGCGGCCCGATCTGTTCTATCGTCTGGCGGCGCTGCGGATCACCATGCCGCCGCTGCGGCAGCGGGGCGAGGATATCCTGACCCTGTTCACGCGGCTAAGCGAGCAGTTTGCCGAAGAATACGGTTGTGAGGCGCCGCAAGTCAGCGCCCAGGAGGCCGCGCAGCTGTTGCAGGCCCCATGGCCGGGCAACGTGCGCCAGTTGATCAACATCGCCGAACGCGCGGTTCTGCAGTCGCGGCGCGGTTCGGGCACCATCGCGTCGCTGTTGATGTCCGATCATGAAGAGATGCAGCCGGTAATGACCACCGAGGGCAAGCCGCTGAAGGAATACGTTGAGGCGTTCGAACGGATGCTGATCGACAACACCATGCGGCGGCACAAAGGGTCGATCGCCTCGGTGATGGAGGAATTGTGCCTGCCGCGCCGGACGCTGAACGAGAAGATGGCCAAATACGGGCTGCAACGGGCAGATTATTTGTGAGGGAGGGGGCCAGCCCCCTCTTGGTCTTTATGGCCAATTCTCCCCCGGGATATTTGCGGCCAGATGAAGATCAGGCGACAATTGAACATGGGCCGTGCAGTTTGCCCATTGTGTTTTCCACAGGACTGCTTTTAATGTGTCAGGACGGACCCGGCCCGAAGTGGGGCTGACGTGTCCCGGATCATTGAGTTTCGCTGCTTGGCCGCGGATGGTGACCCATCTCTCCGGGTGAAGCATGCAGATTGTGCCCAGCAATGGGCAGTAGAGCACCTGAGCCCTTTCATCGGGCAAAAGGAATAATGGGCAGGCAGCGGCATGGTCGCGCCTGTCGGAGAAGAACCGCGATGACGCGCGCGCAACGATTGAGTGTACGAGCAGGGTGGCGAGTTGCCGATCCCTGCCGCGCGCCGTCCGAAATCGCCCAGACAAGACACCACCCCAGATGCGCCTGTCCGCCTGGACAGGTCAGGACAGCGCGTTTGGTGCGGTGCATCAAGGACACATGGCAAAGAAAATGCTTATCGATGCCACCCACGCGGAAGAGACCCGCGTCGTGGTGGTGGACGGAAACAAGGTCGAGGAATTTGATTTTGAGTCCGAGAACAAACGCCAGCTTGCCGGCAATATCTATCTAGCAAAAGTCACGCGCGTCGAGCCTTCGCTGCAGGCGGCCTTCGTGGATTATGGTGGAAACCGCCACGGATTCTTGGCGTTTTCCGAGATCCACCCGGATTACTACCAGATCCCGGTCGCCGACCGCGAAGCGCTGATGGAAGAGGAACGGGCCTATGTCGAGGCGCTGAAGGCGCGTGACGAGGCGGATGAAAGCGGTCCGAAGAAGCGCCGTTCGCGGTCGCGGTCCAAGGCGGCGTCGGCCAAGTCGGATGACCCGGTGGAAACCCTCGAGGTTTCCAGCGAGCCGACCGGCATGGAAACCATCGACCTCGACGTGGATGGGAGCATTGCGGACCTGCCTGTGCCCGAGGGCACCTCGCCGATGGAGACGGTGGCAGAGACGCCCGTTGAGGAGCCGGATGAACCGGCGGTGGATGAACCCGTCGCGGTTGGTGACACAGAAGCCGAGACCGACGCGCCTGCGAGTCAGGTGGAAGCTGACGATGGTGAGAACGGCGCGGATGACGAAGCGCCCGCCAAGCCTGACGCAGCCGCCAAGGACGAGTCGATCGAGTCGGTGGCCGATGACGACGACAGCGAGGATATACGGCCGCCGCGCAAGCCGCGTCCGCGTCGCTACAAGATCCAGGAAGTCATCAAGGTGCGCCAGATCCTGCTGGTGCAGGTCGTCAAGGAAGAGCGCGGCAACAAGGGCGCGGCGCTGACGACATATCTATCGCTGGCGGGCCGCTACTGCGTGCTGATGCCCAACACCGCGCGTGGCGGCGGCATCAGCCGCAAGATCACCAACGCCGCGGATCGCAAGAAGCTGAAGGAGATCGCGTCGGAGATCGACGTGCCCAGCGGCGCGGGCCTGATCATCCGGACCGCGGGTGCCAAACGCACCAAATCCGAGATCAAGCGCGACTATGAGTACCTGCAGCGGTTGTGGGAGCAAATCCGCGAGCTGACACTCAAGTCGATCGCGCCGGCGAAGATCTACGAGGAAGGGGACCTGATAAAGCGGTCGATCCGGGATCTGTACAACCGGGAGATCGACGAGGTTCTGGTCGAGGGCGAGGCCGGGTACCGCATCGCCAAGGACTTCATGAAGATGATCATGCCGTCGCACGCCAAGAACGTGAAACGGTACGAGGACCAGCTGCCGCTGTTCGCGCGTTATCAGGTGGAAAGCTACCTGAGTTCGATGTTCAACCCGACGGTACAGTTGAAGTCGGGCGGCTATATCGTGATCGGCGTGACCGAGGCGCTGGTGGCCATCGACGTGAACTCGGGCCGGGCCACCAAGGAAGGCTCGATCGAGGAAACCGCGCTCAAGACCAACCTCGAGGCCGCCGAGGAAGTGGCACGCCAGCTGCGCCTTCGCGATCTGGCCGGTCTGATCGTCATCGATTTCATCGACATGGACGAGCGCAAGAACAACCTGGCCGTCGAGAAACGCCTGAAGGACAAGTTGAAGACGGACCGTGCGCGGATCCAGGTGGGGCGGATTTCGGGCTTTGGTCTGCTTGAGATGAGCCGACAGCGCCTGCGCCCCGGCATGCTCGAGGCAACCACGCAGCCTTGCCCGTCGTGCCACGGCACCGGGCTGATCCGCTCGGACGACAACATGGCGCTGGCCATCCTGCGCCAGATCGAGGAAGAAGGCACCCGCCGCCGCTCGCGCGAGGTTCTGGTGCGCTGCCCGGTCAGCATCGCCAACTATCTGATGAACCAGAAACGCGAGCACATCGCCCAGATCGAGTCCCGCTATGGCTTGTCGGTCCGGGTCGAGGGCGACGTTCATCTGGTCAGCCCCGATTTCTCGATGGAGAAGTTCAAGACCGCGACCCGGGCGGTGCCCGAGGTCTCGGCGCCGGTGGTTTCGGCCTCGGCGTCGTTGATGGATCTGGTCGACTCCGAGGAGGAGGCCGTGGACGATGCCGACGCTCAGGAGACGTCCGAGGAGGAGGCAAAGCCCAAGCGCAAGCGTCGTCGTCGGCGTCGCAAGAAGAACGGCGGAAATGCCGAGCAGCCCGAGGGCGCCCAGGCCGAGAACAAATCCGGCACCGTGACGGAAGATTCGGCGGCGGAAGAGTCGGAGGACGCCGTTACCGCCTCTGAGGACGGTGCAGGGGACGAGACTGCCGAGACGGAACAAGCAGCCGAGGTGGAGAAGGCCGAGGAGGAAAAATCCGCCAAGCCTAAACGGCGCCGGGCACCGCGGCGGAAGAAGACCGCCGAGGCCGAGGTGGCAGCCACTGAGCCGACCAATGAGAGAGAAGCCGGAGAGAATGCTCCGGCGGCGCAGGAGGCTCTGTCCGAACCGGCTGTAACCGATGAGGGGGCGTCAAACGAGATGCCGACTGCTGAGGTTCAGGACGAGACCGATACCGCAGTGGCGGAGGCACCGAGTGAGCCGGTCGTTTCGGAGGAAAGCCAGATTGAGGCTGTCGAAACCGTCGCCCTGTCGCCCGCCGAAGCGGATGCATCACCTGCGGACCAAGGCGTTGACGCGACCGAAACACCCGCTGAGCCCACAGAGGAGGCGCATAGCGGCGCGGTCCTTGAAGTGGCTACGGAACAACCCGCGCCCGCCCCGGCCAAGCCCAAAAAACGCGGGTGGTGGTCGCTGGGAAGCTGAACGAAAAGGCGGGCCAATCGGCCCGCCATTTTTTCTTAGGGCATCACGCGTTTTTTCGGATCAGATAGACTTGGTGATCGGGCATGTCCTCTCGCCCAACAAGTTCGTGACCGGATTCCGCGCAGAAATGCGGAACATCGACGACGGCGGCCGGATCATCGGCCAGCAGGCGCAGAATAGACCCCGCCGGCATGGATTTCAGCCTTTTGCGGGCTTTCAGAACGGGCAGGGGACACAAAAGGCCCAGCGCGTCAAGGGTTTCGGCTTCATGAGTCATGTGCCTCAGATATTTGCCGCGAAGCGCTCTGTCCAGCATGCAGCCACGAGGATGTGACCGAATAGCCCCGTGACGCGGCCGTTCGGATACCCTATCTGCAGTGTTATGTTCGGAATCGATATCATCGACGCGGGGCTGCTGCCCGCCATGTTCATCGCGCTGGTCGGCGGGTTGATCAGCTTTCTGTCGCCCTGCGTGTTGCCGATCGTGCCGCCCTATCTGGCCTATATGAGCGGCGTGACCATCCACGAGATGCAGGATCAGGCGCAGGCCCGGCGCAAGGCGACCCTGTCTGCGCTGTTCTTCGTATTGGGGCTGTCGACGGTGTTCCTGCTGCTAGGCTTCACGGCCTCGGCCTTTGGCGCCTTCGTGCTGCAGAACCAGGAGCTGTTCGCTAAGGCCTCGGGTCTGGTGGTGATCGTTTTCGGCCTGCATTTCCTGAACGTGTTCCGCATTCCGATCCTGGACCGTGAGGCGCGGGTCGAGACCGGGGACGCAGGCGGATCGGTCTTCGGGGCTTACATCCTGGGGCTGGCCTTCGCATTCGGCTGGACCCCGTGCATCGGTCCCCAGCTGGGCGCGATCCTGTCGCTGGCCGCGTCCGAGGCCTCGGTAGCGCGGGGTACGCTGCTGCTGGGCGTCTACGCCGCAGGCCTGGGCATTCCGTTCCTGCTGGCGGCGATGTTCCTGAACCGGTCGATGTCGGTGATGAACAAGCTGAAGCCGCATATGGGCACGATCGAAAAGGTCATGGGTGGCCTGTTGCTGGTGGTCGGCATCATGCTGGTGACGGGCCTGTTCAGCCAGTTCAGCTGGTGGCTGCTGGAAACATTCCCGGCGCTGGCCACTCTGGGCTGACGCGGCGCCCGGCCGCGATGATCGGGCCTTACCTTGGCCACATCGCTGCGCTAACCTGCCCGCAACAAGGGCAGAGGCATGAGCAGTCAGGTTCCGCAATCTGGGGTACAACGACGCCGGGTGTTCTATATCCCCGGCTATGATCCGATCCATCCCCGCCGCTATCGCGAACTCTATCGGAAAGAGGGGATCACGCAATCAGGGATTTCCGGGTATCAGTTGGAGGTCTCGGCCAAGACGGGCGATGGCCCCTATGGCTGGCATGTCCGGTTGGTGCAGGACGGGGCCGAGGTGCAGACGGAGGTCGAGGTTCTGGTCTGGTCCGACATCGTACGCGACAGCATGGACAGCTCGATCCCGGCGACCTATTGGCAATTGCTGCGCACGGCGTGGGTCTACATTGCGACCGGCACGCTGTGGCGGCTGATGGGCTTGCGCAAGGGCCCGGTGATCGCTGCGCTGTATCCAGTGGGGATGTTGCTGGTGCAACTGGCGGCGGCAGTGGCACTGGGATGGGGCCTCGTGGCGTTACTGTTCCCGTGGGTCGGGGTTTTGGCGCTTCTGCCAGCGCTGGCGCTTTTGGTGGTGGTCCTGCGCTGGTTTCGCAAGATCGACAACCGTCTGTTCGCCTATTACCTGATGCACGACTATGCCTATTCAGCGCGGCTGCGCGGGGAAACGCCGCCTGAATTGCAGGCCCGGTTGGACGAATTCCGTGCCACTATCGCGGCGGCTCTGCATTCGCCGGTCGATGAGGTTCTGGTGGTGGGCCACAGTTCCGGCGCGCATCTGGGGGTTTCGGTTCTGGCCGACATGCTGCGGCGGGGCGATGTGCCGCCGGATGGCCCCGTCCTGTCCTTCCTGACATTGGGGCAGGTGGTGCCTATGGTGTCATTCCTGCCGCGGGCCGATCGGTTGCGGGCCGACCTGCAGCTGCTGTCGCAGACCGAGCAGTTGACATGGATCGATGTCTCGGCGCCCGGGGATGGCTGCGCGTTTGCCTTGTGTGATCCGGTTGCGGTCAGCGGCGTTGCCGGGCCGGGCAAACGCTGGCCGCTGGTTTTGTCAGCCGCTTTCACGCAAACCCTGTCGCCCGAACGCTGGGGAGCTTTGCGCTGGCGGTTCTTCCGTCTGCATTTCCAGTATCTTTGCGCGTTCGACCGGCCGGGCGACTATGATTATTTCCGCATCACCGCCGGGCCGCAGACATTGGGCGCGCGGTTCGCCGAGCGTGCCCCGTCGAAGTCGCGGATCGAGCGGGCGGTGTCCAAATACCGAACGGTGCGCGCATGACCCCGCCCAAGCCGCCCGTCAGACCTGACAAGGTATCGCTGTGGCAATACCTGCGTCTGTTCCGGCGTGACATCCTGTCGGCCCAGCCGCAACGCCTGTACCGCGCCTGGATGGCCGAGTTCCGGACCCCATTCTTCCGGTCCTATCTGATCAACCAGCCCGAACTGATCGACCGGGTTCTGAAACACCGCCCCCAGGATTTCCCGAAATCCGGCCGGATCAGCGAAGGCCTGCGGCCCTTGTTGGGCCAATCAGTATTCCTGACCAATGGTGCGACCTGGGAGCGCCAGCGCCGCATCATCGACCCGGCCTTCGAGGGCGGACGGCTGAAGCAAACCTTTCCCGCGATGCTGGCCTCGGCCGAAGCTTGCGCCGAACGCCTGCGCGACAAGACAGGCGTACCGGTCGAGATCGAGGAGGTCACCAGCCATGCCGCCGCTGATGTGATCTTTCGGACCCTGTTCTCAGTGCCGATCGAGCACGAGATCGCCGCACAGGTGTTCGAGAAATTCCGCGCCTATCAGCGGCAGCAACCGCTGCTGAACCTTGCGGCTTTCGTGCCGCTGCCCGACTGGGTGCCCCGGTTCCACGCGCGCAAGACCCGCCGTGCGGCGGCCGAAATCCGCGCCTTGATCGCCCGCCTGACCCGCGAGCGGGCCGCGCAGATCGCCTCCGGCACTGCGCCCGACGATCTGGCCACCAAGATCATGACCACGCCCGACCCCCTGACCGGACAGTGTTTCAACACCGACGAGATGATCGACCAGGTCGCCATTTTCTTTCTGGCCGGGCACGAAACCAGCGCTTCGGCCTTGGCGTGGGCGCTGTACCTGATGGCCGCCTATCCCGACTGGCAGGAACGCGTGGCCGAGGAAGCTGGCGCGCAGGACAAAATCAGCTTTGCCAGCATGTCCATACTGCGCATCAGCCGCGATGTGTTCCGCGAGGCGCTGCGGCTCTATCCCCCGGTGCCGATGATGGTGCGCGAGGCCACATGCCCCGAACGCTTCCGCGACCGCGACGTGCCCAAGGGCGCGCAGATCGTACTCAGCCCATGGCATCTGCACCGCCATGAGCGGCTGTGGGAAGACCCCGACGGCTTTGACCCGGCCCGCTGGGCGACCGAAAACGGCAAAGCCTGCCAGCGTGCGGCGTTCATCCCGTTTTCGGCCGGGCCGCGCGTCTGCACCGGGGCGGGGTTTGCGATGGTTGAGGGGCCGTTGATCCTGTCGATCCTGCTGCGCCGGTACCGGTTCGAACCTGTTGAGGGCCGCACCCCGGTACCGGCGGCGCATCTGACGGTCCGGTCGCGCGACGGAATCTGGCTGCGCGTGGTTGAGCGCTAACAAACTATCATCGCCCCGCGCCATGCTGTATGCGATTGGAAAGGCGGAATCATTACTGAACGGGAAAGTGTTATGTCCAAGGCTGAACAGCGCGAACAGATGATCAACGGTGCGGGCTTCATCGCGGCTCTGGATCAGAGCGGCGGCTCGACGCCCAAGGCGCTGGCGCTGTACGGGGTACAGCCGTCCGACTATGGCTCGGACGAGGAAATGTTCGCCGAGATCCAGAAGATGCGCGCCAGGATCATCCTGGCCGATGACTTCACCCGCGACAAGGTGATCGGCGCGATCCTGTTCGAACGCACGCTGGGCGAGGAAATCGAGGGCCGCAAGGTGGCCGATTACCTGTGGTCGATCAAAGGCATCGTGCCGTTCCTCAAGATTGACAAAGGGCTAGAGGACACCGCCAACGGTGTGCAGCTGATGAAGCCCATCCCGGGCCTGGCCGAGACGCTGGCCAAGGCCGAAGGCGTGTTCGGCACCAAGGAACGTTCGGTCATCCACGAGGCCAATGCTGAGGGCATCGCCGCCGTGGTGAAACAGCAATTCGACGTGGCCCGCGAGGTGATCGCCGCCGGCATGGTTCCGATCATCGAGCCCGAGGTGAACATCAAGTCGGACACCAAGGCCGAAGCCGAAGAGATCCTGCAAGCCGAAATCCTCAAGAACCTCGACGAGTTGGGCGAGGGGCAGGACGTCATGCTCAAGCTGACACTGCCCAGCAAGGCCAATCTGTATGACGAGGCCGCCGATCATCCGCGTGTTCTGCGGGTGGTGGCGCTGTCGGGCGGTTATTCGACCGACGAGGCCTGTGACCTGCTGGCGCAGAACGGCAAGATGATCGCCTCTTTCTCGCGTGCGCTGACCGAGGGGCTGTCGAAACAGCAGTCGGATGCCGAGTTCAACGCGGCCCTGGGCAGCAATATCGACAAGATCTACCGCGCCTCGGTCTGAGGTCAGACCGGTTTGGTGAATGAGCGGCGCATCTGCGCCGCTTTTTCGCGCATGGTGCAGCCGCTGGCGTGGTCATTCACCAGCCCCATCGCCTGCATGAAGGCAAACACCGTAGTGGGGCCGACAAATTTCCACCCGCGCTTTTTCAGATCCTTGGACATGGCGACCGACTCGGGCGAAGTCGACGCCGTCTGCGGCGCAGGAGGCGTCTCGGGCTCGAACCTCCAGACATAGGCCGCCAGTGAGCCGGTTTCGGCCACCAGCTCCTGCGCGCGGCAGGCGTTGTTGATTACCGCCTCGATCTTGCCGCGATGGCGGATGATGCCGGCATCTTGCGGCAGGCGCTCGACATCCGCTTCAGAAAAGCCGGCCATCACGTTGAAATCAAATCCGGAAAAGGCTTTGCGGAAGTTTTCGCGCTTGGCCAGAATGATGCGCCAGCTGAGGCCGGATTGGAAGCTTTCAAGGCAGAGCTTCTCGAACAGGCGCTGGTCGTCATCCACCGGATAGCCCCATTCTTTGTCGTGATAGTCGAAAAACTCCGGCGCGGCTTGACACCAGCCGCATCGCGGTTGGCCATCCAGGCCGGTCACGAGATCGCGCATCAAGTGTACCCCTTTTGTTCACAATCAGCCTAGACACCGACGGGGATCAGATCAAGGGGTGCGATCGGATGACCGGTACCAGTTCAGAACAAACACTCGAATGGCAGACGCCAGCCCGGTCTCGGGGTCGCGCGCCACATCAATTTCCGAGGCCAAAACATTGATCGGCATACCTTTTGCTTTGGCGATGTCTCGGAACGCCTGCCAGAACTCATCCTCGAGCGAAACCGAAGTGCGATGCCCCTTGAGGGTCAGCGAGCGTTTGACGGGCGGGCCGCTCATTCATCCAGCTCGTGATTGTCCAGATCGCGGCGGGCTTTTTCCGTACGGGCCTTGTCCAGCTGCTTTTCCGCCTTGCTGCGCCCGAACGCCGCCGCGTTCCGGTCGGCGCGGGCCTTTTTCTCGGCCCGCGCCTTTTCCTTGCGATACCGGTTCAGATTGACCGGCTTGCCCATCAGTCCTTGGGCCCGATCATCTGCTCGGGGCGCACGACGGCGTCGAAGGTCGCCTCGTCGACGAAGCCCAGCTTGATGGCCTCTTCCTTCAGCGTGGTGCCGTTCTTGTGCGCGGTCTTGGCGACCGTGGTGGCGTTGTCATAGCCGATGGTGGGGGCCAAGGCGGTCACCAGCATCAGCGATTCCTTCATCAGCTTTTCGATGCGCGCCTCGTTGGCCTTTATGCCCAGCAGCATACGCTCAGTAAAGCTGTCGGTCGCGTCGCCCAGCAGCTGGATCGACTGCAGCAGGTTGTAGGCCATCATCGGGTTGTAGACGTTCAGCTCGAAATGGCCCTGGCTGCCCGCGAACTTGATCGCGGCGTCGTTGCCCATGACGTGGGCCGCGACCTGGGTCAGCGCCTCGGCTTGGGTCGGGTTGACCTTGCCCGGCATGATCGACGAACCGGGCTCGTTTTCCGGCAGGATCAGTTCGCCCAGACCCGAGCGCGGCCCCGAGCCAAGGAAGCGGATGTCGTTGGCGATCTTGTAGCAGCTGCCCGCGACCGTGGCCATAGTACCCGACAGGAATACCATCGCATCATGGGCGGCCAACGCCTCGAACTTATTGGGCGCGGTGACGAAGGGCAGGCCGGTGATTTCGGCCATGTTGGCCGCAACGGCCTCGGCCCAGCCTTTCTGGGTGTTCAGCCCGGTGCCGACGGCGGTGCCGCCCTGCGCCAGCTCGTAGATGCCGGGCATGGCTGCGTTCACACGGGCGATGCCCTGACGGATCTGGTGGGCATAGCCGCTGAATTCCTGGCCCAGGGTCAGCGGGGTCGCGTCCTGGGTATGGGTGCGGCCGATCTTGATGATATCTTTGAATTCTGCCGACTTCTGCTCTAGCCCGGCGGCCAGCTTCTCCAGCCCCGGCAGCAGAACGTCGCGCACGCTCATCGCGGTGGCGATGTGCATGGCGGTTGGGAAGGTGTCGTTCGACGACTGGCCCATGTTGCAGTGATCGTTCGGGTGCACCGGGTCCTTCGAACCGATCACGCCGCCCAGAATCTCGATCGCGCGGTTCGCGATGACCTCGTTGGCGTTCATGTTCGACTGGGTGCCCGAACCGGTCTGCCAGACGACCAGAGGGAAATTGTCGTCGAACTTGCCCTCGATCACCTCTCCGGCGGCCTCGATGATGGCGTCGGCGATGCGTGCGTCCAGCTTGCCCGTTGCCTTGTTCTGCATGGCGCAGGCCTTCTTGACCACGCCCAGGGCGCGGATGATGGCGACGGGCTGTTTCTCCCAGCCGATGGGGAAGTTCATGATCGAGCGCTGCGTCTGCGCTCCCCAGTACTTGTCGGCCGGAACCTCGAGCGGGCCAAAACTGTCGGATTCGGTGCGGGTCTGAGACATCTGTCACTCCGTCTGGTATGCAGTCGCATGCCGTTTAGCCGCAGCCACGCCGCGGCGCAATCGGCCAGTTGCGCGCACCTTAATCTGATGGGCAGTAAAGGTATAGCCGGGCGAGGTGCGTCATTTTTCTTTCGGGTGGTCGTCCCATCTGCCATTGTGCCGGTGGCCCGCGTGTCTAGAATGCGAAGGGCGGGAAACGGAGAGGTCGGGATGTTTCGTTTGGGGCTGAAAAAATCACAGTTTGCGCAGATGCGGGTTTGGGCGGCTGTCGTGGCGATGCTGATCGGAGTTCAGGCCGGCGCAGCGGATATCGGGCCCTTTGTCGGTGACTATGTCGGGTCGGCCCAGGTCGTGGATGCGGACGGAACCGCGACCCCGCGCGACATGAGCGTGCGCATCTCCGAAACCGATGACGGGTTCAATGTCAGTTGGACAACAGTGACATATAAGGCGGATGGCCGGGTGAAAGAGCAGTCGTTCTCGGTTGACTTCCGGCCGTCGGACCGCCCTCAGATCTATTCGGCGGCGATGAAACGCAACGTGTTCGGCCACGAAGTGCCGCTGGATCCAATGAAGGGTGAACCCTTCGTATGGGGCCGCATAGTCGGCGACACGCTGACCGTGTTTTCCCTGTTTATCGACCACGAAGGCGACTATGAACTGCAGCAATATGACCGAACGCTGGCCGAAGGCGGGCTGAACCTGTCCTTCTCGCGCTTCAGCGACGGGCGCGAGGCGCGGTCAGTGGATACGTTCCTGCGCAGGAAATAGCGTTTCAGCCCTACAATCGGCCGATCAGGGCTGTTTGCGGAAACTGTCCAGCGATACGATGTCGGCGTCGTGGTGCGGCTTGTCCTCGGGCTCGACTTCGATCGAGTCTTCTTCGGTCGCCGCGATTTCCTCTTCGTCTTCTTCGGGGCCTTCGAAGCGCAGCCCGAATTCGACCGACGGGTCCACGAAGGTCTGGATTGCCGCAAAGGGGATATACAGCGGTTCGGGCGAATCTCCGAAATTCAGCGTGATGGCAAAGCCGTCGTCATCGACGCTCAGGTTTTCGAACCAATGCTGCACCACGATCGTCATTTCATCCGGGTAGCGCTGGCGCAACCAGTCGGCAATTTCAACACCGGGTGTGCGGGTGTCGAATGTGATGAAGAAATGATGCGCCCCGGGCAGCCCCGACTCCGAGACCCGTTGCAGAACGGTCTTGATCAGGCCGCGCATGGCGGTGTGCATTAGGTTGCCGTAGTCGATGCCTTGCGACATGTCTTGTCCTCGAAAGTGGTTGCCCCAAGCATAAGGGATTCGGGCGGAAACGAAAGGCCCGGCAGCGCCGGATTGTTCAAAGAAAATGCAGGGCCAAACCTGCTGCGGCCATGGCGGCCAACGCGACCCCGAAACCAGATTTCAGTCGGAATATCAACAGCCCGGCGGCAACTGTCAGTGCAAGCGCCTGAAAATTCAGGCTGGATGGAACGGGTATCGGGATTGAGATGGGGCCAAGGCCGTATCGGACCACGTCTGCAAAAATCACGTTCAGCGCGAACCACACCGAAAGGTTGAGAATCACCCCGACGACAGCCGCCGAGATTGCGCTCAAGGCGCCGGACAAGCGCGGGTTCCGGGCGATGTGATCCAGATATGGGGCCGACAGGAAGATCCAAAGAAAGCAGGGGACGAAAGTCGCCCAAAGTGCGACCGCGCCTGCGGCCAGGGCCAAACCGGGGCCACCGGCGATCTGACCGGTCAGCATGGCCACGAATTGCGTCACCAGGATCAGAGGCCCCGGAGTTGTCTCGGCTAGGCCCAGCGCATCGATCATCTGGTCGGCCGAGATCCAGCCATGCTGCGCCACCACCGTCTGGGTCATGTAGGACAGCACCGCGTAGGCGCCCCCAAAGCTGACAACCGCGAGTTTGGCAAAGAACCAGCCCAGATCGGCCAGCAGCGTCTGACCCGACGCCGTCAGTAGAGCCAGCGGCAAAAGCCAAAGCGTCATCCAGACCAAGGCGGTGCGTATCGCGTGCCTTTCCGCTGGGAGCCGACCCGGATCGGACGGCGGATGTGTCGTGCGGGACATAACGTACCCCCAACAACCGGCCGCCAGGACGATCAGTGGGAAGGGCAGGTTTAGTGCAAAAATGGCCAGAAAAGCCAGCCCCGCGATAACGCGAGACTGCAGCCCCGAGAGGGTCTTGCGCGACAGGTTGATCACGGCCTGCAGCACGATTGCAATGACGGTCGCCTTGACACCCAGAAAAGCCGCCTGGACAGGCGGCAGGTCGCCATAGGCGGCATAGAGCATCACCAGCGCAGCGATCACGATTGCGCCGGGCAAAACGAAAAGCGCGCCCGCGATCAGCCCGCCGGGCACGCCGCGCAGGCGCCAGCCGGCATATGTGGCCAGTTGCATCGCCTCGGGGCCGGGCAGCAGCATGCACAGCGACAGGGCGCGCAGAAATGTCGGCTCATCCAGCCAGGCACGGCGATCCACCAGTTCCCGGTGCATCAGCGAGATCTGGGCGGCCGGCCCACCAAAGGACAACACTCCGATACGGCCGAACACCCGGATAAGATCCGCGACCGAGGGGCTCATCCGCAGGCCATGACCGAGGCGACTGCCGGAGTGCCGAGGGTCGGCGTGCGCAGGCGCGTGTGCTCAAGTAGAGGCCGCATGCTCGGCGGGGGAATTCGACACTGCATTTGATAGTAATCCCCAAACACCGGCCCCGCCATGGAACACGCCCTTCCGCATTTCGAGATGTGGCAATCCGCGCCCTGCCTGGGCGGGCGAGTTGCCGGTCTCGGTCCTTGCTATGCGGGCTTTGCCTGTGCGGTCAAGAACCGGTCAGGCCCAATCGAGACGTTGTCCGGTCATGCATACGGGCAGCGTGTCCTGCGGAAACTGGCCGAGTTGTTCGAACAGCGACACGAAATCGAACTGATTGTAGGCTTCGACCATCTTGTCACCCTTGAACCGCGCCATGACCTGTCCGGTGACCTCAAGCGGCGCACCATTGTCGGCACGCGATGTCCTTACATGCAGGACCGCCGAGGCCCAGTCGCCGCTCTCGATGATTTTCGGCAGGTCCACCTGAATGTCGCCCAGCACATGACGGAAGGCCATCACCAGATCGCGGAAATCGTCCACGCCGACCTGCATTTCCGGTATCAGCCCTTCGGCCATCGTTTCGGGCGCGAAATATTCGTCGATCGCGTCGACATTGCCTTTTTCCCAAACCTCCGAGTACCAGGCCCGAAGAATCTCTGCATGAGTCATCCCAGCTCTCCTGTTTAGCTTAGGAGAGACTTGCGCATAGAGGTGAAGAAACCCTGAACACCGTTAGGATCAGCGCAAAAACCGCAGACAAATGGTTGGGAAAGTGCAGGTTTCTGTTGCCAGGCACCTGCGAACCCCGCCTTACGCGGCTAGGCGCAAGGACTTAAGTTTCGGTCTGGTTACTGCTTACGCAGCAACGGCAACCGGAGCACGATTGTCATTTGCAATTGTACTGTTTTCGCCGGTAACGGTGGCAGACAGCCGGGACAAAGCTAACCCCTTTAGACGTTCGTCGATCCTGTTTCGGCCCCATGATCCCCAAATGAAGGATATATGGTGGAGCCGCCGGGTACCGCCCCCGGGTCCGATCCGCTTATTACGAGCGCGTTTATGTCCATAGTCCCGAAGGACAGGACTTATATAGGTGAGGATTTTTGCGGATGCAAACCCCCAAGGCGCGGGATCATGGCGATTTTTTCAACCGATCACGCGGGCTTCGCCAGGTTGGCGGCGATCAGCCAGATTGCCAGCACCAGCTCGATACCACCGAAGGTCAACGCCTTGGCCAAGGGCGGATTGTCCAGCAGAACGGACACGAACCGACCCAGCGCCGCGCCCGCATAGATCACGCCCAACATCGCGTAGGCCATCGGGTGGTTCAGCCACAATACCGCGATTCCGGTCACGACGAACAGTCCGCCGACCGAGGCGCGCATTTCACTGAGGCCCATCGTGCTGTTGGTGGGCGCAAGGTCCAACGAGGCTGCCGTCCAGGCCGGAGCCAGAAAGCCGAACAGGCCAAAGCCGATGGTCAGAAGGGCTGCGATGATGTTGAGTGTTCCGGTCATGGGGGCCTCGCGTTTCAAATGCCTGCCAATCGAACCTAATCTGTTTTGGGGCAGGGGGAAGACCTCAGATTGCGGCCCACAGGCCGAGCACGCCCACGAGGATCAGACTGAGCGCCCAGACCATTTCCAGGTTGAACCAGCTGCGCGACAGGAATTGCAGGCCCAGCCAGCGATAGACCGCGAAGGCCAGAGCGCCGCCACCCAGCATCATCGCGCCGGTATGGACCGCGGCCACTGTCAGAACCAGCAGGCCATTGGTGCCCATGATCTCTGACGCGGCTCTGTGGCCGGTATCCAGCTCGTCCAGTCCGCACAGGCCCAGATAGATCGGCACAAGCATAAGCGCCGCACCATGCGCCAGCGCCACCAGAAACGACCACAGTGCCAGCCTACTGGGCGGCACGCGCGCCAGGAACCGTGGATGCCGACGGGTGATCGCGATGTAGAGGCCCATGGCGATCACGATCAGGGCTGCTCCGATCCGGATTTCGCGCTGATAGTCTACGAGGATGGTCATCACCGCAAAGGGCAGCAATACGCCCAGCATCGCCAAGAAATGCCCGCCCGCCAAGGCTGCCAACGCGCGCCACAAGGCGGATTGACGTTGCTCCATCAATGCAGCCGACACGGCCAGCGGCCAGCCCATGCCGGGGTTCAGCCCGTGATAGGCGCCGCTCAGCAAAACGGCCAGCCAGAGGCCGGCCGTCGATGTCATCAAGACGTCCAATTCAGACCGAAGGGTAGCAGAAACTGTCGGTGGAGCAGTCTCCCCCCTCAAGCCGGATCTGATGGGCGCGATAACCTTTGGGGAATTCGACCCAGAAGTTCCTGTCCAGCTTCAGGCCGCCTTTTTTGCCGACATCCGCCTTGACCATCGCCGCGCCGCGCTCGCCGGGGTAGAACTGATCATCCCAGGTGGAATAGAGCGAATTGGTCCAATAGACGCGTTTCCCGTCACGGCTGATCTCGACCATCTGCGGGCCATAGCCAAAGTCCTTGCCGTTGGGGTGCTTGGTCTTCTTGACGATGCCGCCGATCTCGACCTTGCCGGCCAGTTTGGGCTTCATCGGGTCCGAGACATCGTACTGGTGCATTTCACCGGTACCCCAGCACGCGACGTAAAGGTATTTGTCATCCAGGCTCAGGTCGATGTCGGTGACCAGCGGCGGCACCGCCGAGAATCCTTTAAGAAGTTCGGGAAGATCAGCAGGATCAGCGGGTTGGGGGTCGATCGTAATGGTCTTTTTGGCGTGGAACTTGCCTTTCTTGTCGCGCCACCACGTAAAGATCGCTCCCTGCAGGTTGGTGGTGTCGACCACCACGCCGCAGAACCCGTATTCCTTGACAGGATCGTGCGCAGGCCGGATTTCCAGCGCCATCTGGTGTTTCGCGCCCAGATCGATGGTCTGGATGTTGGTGCGGTCGCGCAGGTTCCAGAAATGGATCCGGTGGCCATATTTGTTCGACAGAAGGTCCTCCGGTAGCAGGCCGTTCTCGAATTGCGGCGGCAGGCCCCATTCGGAACTGACCATGTAGTCACGCGGCAGGTTCCACCAGAAATCATAGTGCTTGTCCTGCACGCCGCGTTCGATCTCGTAACGCCCGATGATGTCGAAGGTTTCACAGTCCATGATGAAGATGCCCGGTGGACCGTCAGTGCCCTTCTCGCCGCCGCCGCCCAGGGTGCTGACATAGATGCCTTCGGGGCCGCAGTGGATCGTGTGCGGGCGGGAATATCCAGTTTTAGCAAATACTTCCTCGGGTTCGATGATCTTGTGGATATAGGCCTGAAGCGGGTCCTTCACGTCGATGACATAGATCCGGCTCGAGCGGATACCGGGGATGATCAGGTACCGGCGCTCAAGGAAGGCGTGGCCGGTCAGCGGCGACAGGGCCGAGGAACAGGCGTTCCATCCGAAATGGTGAAACTCGTCGCCCTTGTTTGGCATCATCACCTTGTGAACGATCTTGCCGTAGTCGCCCGAAGTTGGGTCGACGTTTACAACGGCCAAACCGTCGGGCTGCGAGAAATCAGGGCTGAGCATCAGAGTGAAGGCCAGGGTCTCGGGCGGGGCCTCCATGGCCAGTTTGGCGGATGGATAAAATGTCGGATCCGGTCTTTTGTTCATAACGTCCTCCCGTAAGTCATTGAAAATAAATTTTATTGAGAGTGCCGGTCTTCCCGCCGGATGATGGTCTGCCTGCCCGAGTGTCCTTTCCGTTGATGTGATGCGTCAAGAATTATTCAAGCGGCGCTCAGGCCGGTTTCCGCCGACGTTCAGCCACGTCATGGGCAAGGTGGCGCGTGTAGGTTTCCAGCTCGACCAGCGCAGCGTCGACGGTCTCGGCGTCTTGCGCCTCCAGCGCGTCGGCGATCTTGCTGTGCAGGTGGATGATCTCCTCGCGCGAGCGGGCGGTAAAGGTGATCATGTTCATCAGGGGCTGCATCGCCTCGACCGCGCCGGCCAGTTGATAGGACAGGACAGGGTTGCCCGCACCATCGACCAGCGCCCGGTGAAAAGCCACGTCCGAGGCGCAGAAGGCCTCATCCGTCAAACCGGGTTGCGCCTGGCGGAAAATTTCCGCGCGCATGGTGGCCAGTTGATCTGCGGTGCGCCGCTGCGCCGACAGGGGCGCGCAGGCCCGTTCCAACGCATAGCGGGCCTCGCAGGCGGTGTCGAAGCTGACCTCGTTCATCGACAGCAGCAGCGTCGAAGTCGTGATCTGTTGGGAATAGGCGTCCTGGAAACTCAACCGGTTGACGAACGCACCTCCGGTCGCGCCGCGCTGGGTGCGGATCAACGACTGTGCCGCCAGCCGCTTCAGCGCCTCACGCACGGTGGGACGCGACACTTGGAACTGATCCGCCAGCTCGGATTCCGAGGGCAGGCGCTCGTCCACGATCAGCTCTCCTGATACGATCGCATCGCGGATGGCCTGGGCGATCTGCGCAGATAGGTCGGTGCTTTTCTGCGGGTCGATTTTCATCTTCTTGGGGTCACCGTGAAAAATTTATTTGTCTGACATTTAAAAGTCTGACATTTGAAAAGCAAGGAGTGAGTCGCAGGGAGGGCCGTGACTGTGGACCGGATAAGAGCCATGACAGCGCCGCATTGGCTGGGCCTGTTCGCTGCGATCCTGTCGGCCTGGGGGGCGCTGTACCTGATGGCGGTGCCGGCCGAGATGCGCGCCCTTGGTGCGGTATACGGCGAAGATTTCTGGCGCAGCCTGTGCACGTTGACCCCTGATGCGGCGGGGCTGCTGAAGATGGTGGCCATGTGGGCGTTGATGTCGGCGGCGATGATGGCGCCGACGGCTTTGCCGGCCTTTGCCACCTATGACGACCTGTCCCACGCCGCGCAGGGCACAAGGTTCGGGCATTTGCTGGCGGGGTATCTGACGGTCTGGTTTGGCTTTTCCGTTCTGGCCGCGCTGGCGCAAATGGCGCTGTTCCGGGCGGGTGCGCTGAACGGGTTGGGCGAAAGCGTCTCGGGGCTGCTGTCCGCAGGCCTTCTGGCCGTCGCCGGCCTGTACCAGTTTTCAGCCATCAAAGAGGCCTGCCTGAGCAAGTGCCGTCATCCGCTGACCTTCTTCATCCAGCACTGGGAGGAAGGCCCGTGGCGCAATGGCCTGCGGCTGGGGCTGGTGTGCCTGGGCTGCTGCTGGGCGCTGATGCTGCTGGCCTTCGTGGGCGGCGTGATGAACCTGGCCTTCATGGGGCTGGCCACGATGCTGATGGTTTTCGAAAAATTGCCCGACCTTGGCCGACTGGTGACCCGCCCGCTGGGCGTGGCGTTGCTGATCGGGGCCGCCTGGGTCGCGTTTACGACAGTCTGACAAGAGGAGAGACAGACATGGCTTTGGATACGGTGGGCACGGTGCCCTGGACCATCAAGGGCGAGTTGATCCTGAACTGCAACTGCACGGTGTTCTGCCCCTGCGTGGTCAGCCTTGGGAAGCATCCGCCGACCGAGGGCTACTGCCAGGCCTGGGCGGGCATCCGCATCGATGAGGGCCAATATGGCGACGAGGACCTGTCGGGTCTGAACGTGGGCCTGTTCCTGGAAATCCCCGGCAACATGGGGCGCGGCAACTGGAAGGCTGCGGCCTTCATCGACGACCGCGCGTCCGAGGCGGCCTATGAGGGGCTGGTCAACATCTTCTCGGGCGCGGCGCGCGGTACGACGGGGCTGTTCTCGGTTCTGGTCAGCGAGTTCCTGGGGGCCGAGCGGTCGCCGGTGCATTTCGAAACCGAAGGCAAGGAACGCCGCCTGATGGTCGGCAAAAAGATCCAGGGCGCGGTGGTCCCGGTCGAGGGCAAGGACGGCAAGGAAATCGTCGTCACCAATACCGAATACTGGATGGGCCCGGACATCACAGTGGCGACCGCGACAAAGGGCAAGGTGCGCGCCTTCGGTCGGGTCTGGGATTTCGACGGCCGCTCCGCCGAGATCTGTCAGATCGACTGGCACGGGCCCCGGTAATGATCACCGGCGCCTTTGCCCGGCGGATGGCCCGCTATAACCGTTGGCAAAACAGCCAGTTGGCGGGCTTTCTTCATAAGCTTTCAGCCAAGGAATTGATCCGTGAATGCGGCGCGTTTTTTGGGTCGATCCTGGGCACGGCGAACCATCTGCTTTGGGGCGACTGGATCTGGATGTCGCGGTTTGGCACGGGTCCTAGCCCGGACAGCCCCCCGCACCGCAAAGGCGGCGGCATCCAAGAAAGCGTCCATCTGTGCCCCGATCTGGCTCACTGGTTGCCGCTGCGCGAAACGATCGACGCGCGGATAGGCGCCTGGGCGGACACCCAGGGAGATGACCCGATCAGTGGGTCGCTCACTTGGTGCTCCGGAGTGAAAGAGAAAAATATAACAATGCCTTACGCAGAGTGTGTGATCGGTTTCTACAACCATCAGACGCATCACCGGGGGCAAATCCACAAAATGCTGACCGAGGCCGGCTCTGAGGCGCCGGTCAGTGATCTCGTTTTCTTGCCCGAGGAGGTCTAAGTGCCACAGATTTCTTTGTCGCGCCGGCTGCGGCGCACGCCGTTCTCTGACGGGGTCGAGGCGGCCGGTGTCAAAGGCTATACCGTCTACAACCGGATGTTGCTGCCGACGGTGTTTGAAAGCGTGGAGGCCGACTATCGGCATCTCAAGACCCATGTGCAGGTCTGGGATGTGGCCTGCGAGCGGCAGGTCGAACTGCGCGGCCCCGATGCGGCGCGGCTGATGCAGATGCTGACCCCGCGCGACCTGCGCGGCATGTTGCCGGGTCAATGCTACTATGTGCCGATCGTGGACGAAACAGGGGGCATGCTGAACGATCCCGTGGCGGTGAAACTGGCGGATGACCGCTGGTGGATCTCGATCGCAGACAGCGACTTGCTTTTGTGGGTCAAGGGCCTGGCCAACGGGTATAGACTGGATGTTCTGGTGGACGAGCCGGACGTGTCGCCCTTGGCAGTGCAGGGACCCAAGTCGGATGACCTGATGGCGCGGGTCTTCGGCGACCGGGTGCGCGATATCCGGTTCTTCAAGTTCGACATGTTCCAGTTCGAGGGGCGTGATCTGGCGATTGCGCGGTCGGGCTATTCCAAACAGGGCGGGTTCGAGATCTATGTCGAGGGCGGCGACATCGGCATGCCCTTGTGGAACGCCCTGTTTGCCGCCGGAGAGGACCTGCAGGTTCGGGCGGGTTGCCCCAACCTGATCGAGCGGATCGAAGGCGGGTTGCTGTCTTACGGCAATGACATGACTGACGACAACACGCCCCATGAGTGCGGGTTGGGCAAGTTCTGCAACACGCATACGGCCATTGGCTGCATCGGGCGGGATGCGCTGTTGCGGGTGGCCAAGGAGGGGCCGGTTCAGCAAATCCGCCCGATCGCGATCGAGGGTGAAGCGGTGCCACCCTGTGATCGGCCGTGGCCGGTATATGGTGGCGGCAAGCGCGTGGGTCAGGTGACTTCGGCCACCTGGTCGCCGGATTTCCAAACCAACGTGTCGATCGGTATGCTGCGGCTGAGCCACTGGGATCCGGGAACACGGGTTGAGGTCGAGACACCGGACGGCATGCGGGATGCAGTCGTGCAGGCGAAGTTCTGGATTTGAGCCGGGAAGGGGGCTCTGCCCCCGTCGCTGCGCGACTCCCCCGGGATATTTGGGGCCAGATGAAGAAGTCGTCTGGCCGAGAGGAAGGAAAGGAATGTGAGCATGTTCAACGCTTTGGTAATGGAGAAGGACGAAGAAAGCGGGCTGGCAACCCCGGTGATCAAGCAGATTTCGGAAGACGATCTGCCGCATGGGGATGTGCGGGTGGCCGTGGAGTACTCGACCGTCAACTACAAGGATGGTTTGTGCATGTCACCCAAAGGCGGTGGTCTGGTTCGCAACTATCCGCATGTGCCGGGGATCGACTATGCGGGAACGGTAGAAGACTCCTCGAACGACAGGTACAAACCCGGCGACAAGGTGGTGTTGACCGGGTGGCGCGTGGGTGAGGCACATTGGGGCGGGTATGCCCAGAAAGCCAGCGCGCTGGCCGATTGGCTTGTGCCTCTGCCGCAGGGGTTGAGCACGCGCCAGGCAATGGCGGTGGGAACCGCCGGTTTTACCGCGATGCTGGCGGTCATGGCGCTGGAAGATCATGGTCTGACGCAGGATCGAGGTCCGGTTCTGGTGACCGGTGCGGCCGGTGGCGTGGGCTCGGTCGCGACCGCGATCCTGGCGAATCTGGGTTACGAAGTCGCGGCCGTGACAGGGCGCCCGGAGGCCGGGGAGTATCTGAAATCTCTGGGCGCTGCGACCATCGTGCCGCGCGAGGAGTTGAATGAGACCACCAAACGCCCGCTCGAGAGCGAGACATGGGCCGGGTGTGTCGATGCAGTGGGTGGTTCGATGCTGGCGCGTGTGCTGGGACAGATGAAATATGGCTGCTCGGTCGCCGCCGTCGGGTTGGCGGGGGGCGCGGCTTTGCCGGCAACGGTGATTCCGTTCCTGCTGCGGGGGGTGAACCTGCTGGGAATCGACAGCGTGATGCAGCCCTACGACAATCGCGTACGCGCGTGGAAACGGATCGCGACGGACCTGCCGATGGACAAGCTGGATTCGATGATCCAGCCGGCAACGCTGAAGGATCTGCCAAAACTGGGCGAAGACATTCTGAAAGGCCGGGTCAAGGGTCGCGTCGTGCTGGACGTGAATGCCTGACGGGCGGATTGTCGTCAAATCGGAACCGGCCTCATTGGGGCCGGTTTTTGTTCACGTATCGACGTATGGCGACAAACGGAGTCCGGTCGTCGAGGCTTTTGGCGCTCATCATTGCTATACATCCCATTTGCGATGGCTTATGACCCTAGCAAACAGACCTGAATAAGGGGAGTGAGCAGCATGTCTGATGACTTCGAACTGGATACCGACGATCTGAAGCGCCGCATGGAGGGCGCCATGGCCAATTTGCGCACCGAGTTTGCGTCGCTGCGCACCGGCCGGGCCTCGGCTTCGATGCTGGATCCGATCATGGTTGACGCCTATGGGTCGATGACTCCGATCAACCAGGTGGGCACCGTTAACGTCCCCGAACCGCGCATGGTCACCATCAACGTGTGGGACAAGTCGCTGGTCGGCAAGGTGGAAAAGGCAATCCGCGAGAGCGGTCTGGGCATCAACCCGCAACTGAACGGCACCATTATCATGCTGCCGATCCCCGAGCTGAACGAGGAACGCCGGCGCGAACTGGGCAAGGTGGCCGGCCAGTATGCCGAACATGCCCGCGTGGCCATTCGCAATGTGCGCCGTGACGGGATGGACCAGATCAAAAAGGCCAAGGCTGACGGCCTGTCCGAGGATGACCAAAAATTCTGGGAGAGCGAGGTGCAGGAACTGACGGACCAGATGATCAAGGCGGTTGACGCCGCGCTTGAGGCGAAACAGGCGGAAATCATGCAGGTCTGAGACGCGGAGATGCCCAAGGATCCCCTGATCGGCGAGTTGTGCGGGCCGCGCCATGTGGCCATCATCATGGATGGCAACGGGCGGTGGGCTCAGGCCCGTGGCCGTCCGCGTCTGTACGGGCATCATGCCGGGGCGCGGCGCGTGCGCGAAGTGGTCGAAGCCTGCCCGGGACTGGGGATCAAATACCTGACGATCTTTGCCTTCTCGACCGAGAACTGGAAGCGGACTCAGGTTGAAGTTGCGGGTCTGATGAGCCTTTTCAAGCGGTACATCATAAAGGAAACCCGGACGCTTGCCGAAAACGGTGTCAGGGTCCGGTTCATTGGAGATCGGGTCCGGCTGGATGCTAAGCTGATCGAGCTGATGGACCAGCTGGAACGGGAAACTGCCGACAACGACCTGGTGCATCTGACCGTGGCGCTGAACTACGGAGGCCGGGACGAGGTAGCTCGCGCAACCAAACGGTTGGCCAGGGATGTCGCCGAAGGCAAGCTGTGCCCCGATGACGTGGACGAGGAGACGCTGCCGAAATACCTGGATACGCGGGTTCTGCCCGATCCTGATCTGGTGATCCGGACCAGTGGCGAGGCGCGGATCTCGAATTTCCTTCTGTGGCAGTCGGCCTATTCGGAATACGAGTTCATCGAAACGCTGTGGCCGGATTTCACGGCCTCGGAGCTTGAGCGACTGTGCAAAAGCTACGGATCGCGTGAACGCCGGTTCGGAGCCGTCCCCGCATGAGTGACGGGCGTTGGTCCGATCTGACCGTCCGCGTTCTGTCGGCGGTGGTTCTGGTGGCAATCGGCGCGGTCGAGGTTTGGCTGGGCGGGCTGTGGTTCGAGACCTTCATCGCCGCGGCCTGCGGTATCATGATCTGGGAACTGGTCCGCATGGTTGACCCGCAGCGGGCCGGAGTTGCGGTGCAATTATCCGTGCTTACCGGCGTGGCGGTTCTTTTGGCCACCTATCTGCCGCCGGTGGCCGCTTTGCCGGTTCTGATCGCGCCGGCGCTGGTCGGAGCCGGGCAGGTGGAGCGCGCGCGCGGGATCTATGCTCTGTTTGCGATCTGGATCGCGGCGGCGGGTTTCGGATTCATCTCGATCCGCGAGAATATGGGCTTTGGCTGGATGATCTGGCTGATCGCGGTCGTCGTCGCCACCGACGTGGCGGGCTATTTCGCGGGCAAGGCCATCGGCGGGCCGAAATTCTGGCCCAAGGTCAGCCCCAAGAAAACCTGGTCGGGTACGGTGGGCGGCTGGGTGGCCGCTGCTTTGGTGGGCGCCGCGTTCGCGGTTTATGCAAGCCTCGGGCCCGGGCTGGTTCTGATCTCGGTTTTGGCCTCGATGGCCAGCCAGGCGGGAGACATCGTGGAAAGCGCGACCAAACGGAAATTCGGAGTCAAGGACAGTTCGGACCTGATTCCGGGCCACGGCGGGTTTCTGGACCGGTTCGACGGCATGATGGGGGCATCGCTGCTGGTTCTGATTGCAAGTCTGTTCTACGCCCCCGGAGAGATGTGATGCGCAAGGTCTCCATCTTTGGCGCCACCGGTTCCATCGGGCAGAACACCATCGACCTGATCGCGCGGGACCCGACCGTCTATGACGTGGTGGCCGTGACCGGTGGCGCAAACATCCGGAAACTGGCCGAGGATGCCCGGCGCCTGCGCGCGCAGGTCGCCGTGACCGCGTTCGACGACAGGTTGCAAGACCTGCGCGCCGCGTTGGAAGGCAGCGGAATCGAAGCAGCGGCCGGGGCGACCGCGCTGGTCGAGGCCGCGGCGCGTCCGGCCGACTGGGTGATGTCGGCCATCGTCGGCGCGGCGGGTCTGGCGCCCGGGCTGGCGGCACTGGAACAGGGGGCGACGCTGGCGCTGGCCAACAAGGAAACACTGGTCTGTGCCGGGTCTCTGGTGCTTGAGACAGCAAGGCGGCATGGTGCGCGCCTGCTGCCGGTGGACAGCGAGCATTCCGCCGTGTTCCAGGCGCTGGTGGGCGAGGACATGGCCGCGGTCGAGCGCATAATCATAACCGCCAGCGGTGGGGCGTTTCGCGACTGGCCGGTCGAGCGGCTGGCGCAGGCGACGGTCGAGCAGGCGTCGAGCCACCCGAACTGGGACATGGGTCAGCGTATTACCATCGACAGCGCTTCGATGTTCAACAAGGCGCTGGAGGTCATTGAAACAAAGGAATTCTTCGGTATCGCGCCCGACCGGATCGAGGTCGTGATCCACCCCGAATCGATCGTTCACGCGTTGGTCGGGTTTCGCGACGGAGCGGTGATGGCGCATCTGGGCGCGCCCGACATGCGCCACGCGATCGGCTATGCGCTGCACTGGCCCGAGCGGCGCGAGCTGCCGGTACCCCGGCTGGATCTGGCCCGTCTGGGACAGTTGCGGTTCCGTGACCCCGACCCGGCGCGCTATCCGGCGCTGCGGTTAGCGCGCGAGGTCATGGAGCGCGGAGGTCTGTCTGGTGCAGTGTTCAACGCCGCCAAGGAACGTGCACTGGATCACTTCATAGGCCAGCGCATCGGATTTCTCGACATGTCCGACGCGGTGGCGGCGGTTCTGGACCGGTTCGAGGACGCAGGCGGCCTCATTGATGCCCCGATGACCCTTGATAACGTGTTGAAAGCGGACCATCTGGCACGTCAATGGGTGGATGACGCCGTACTGAGAAGAGCAGGATAGACTTTTGGACATACTCTCGCTGATCCCGCAATTTGGTGGATTGATCTACACGATCGCTGCCTTCGTCGTGGCCCTGTCGGTGATCGTCGCCGTGCATGAATACGGCCACTATATCGTCGGGCGCTGGTCGGGGATCCATGCCGAGGTGTTCTCGATCGGGTTCGGTCCGGTTCTGTGGAGCCGCGTGGACAAGCGCGGCACGCGCTGGCAGATCGCGGTGCTGCCGTTTGGGGGCTACGTTAAATTCCTGGGCGATTCAAACGCGGCGTCGGGCAAGGATTCGGCGGCAATGGACGAGATCGCCAGTAAAAGCCCCGAAGAACTGCGTCATACGATGCACGGAGCGCCGCTGTGGGCGCGCACGGCAACGGTGGCGGCCGGACCGGTGTTTAACTTTGTCATGTCGATTTTGGTATTCGCGGCGATCTTCTGGTCGCAGGGGGTGACCCGCGAACCTTTGACCGCGGGCACGCTGAAACCGCTGCCGGGAACCGTGCAAGAGCTGCGCGAAGGGGATGAGATCCTGGCGATCGAGGGAATCCCGGTGCCGGATTTCGACGCCGAGGACGCCTGGACCGATTTCACCGATGCACTGCCCGAAGAGCCCGTGCTGACCTACACCGTTCAGCGCGACGGACAGACCATCGATGTCGAGGCGCCATACCTGTTTCCGCCGCTGATCAGCCGGGTCGCACCGCGAAGCGCGGCGATGGATATCCAGCTTGCGCCCGGCGACGTGATCACCGCAGTGGACGGAGAGCCGATTTTTGCTTTCGATCAGTTGAAGGACAAGGTCGAAAGCTCGAACGGCAAGGTGCTGTTGCTGGATGTCTGGCGCGATGGGGCCGAGCTTGAATTCGCGCTGGCCCCGCGCCGGACCGACGAACCGCAGCCCGATGGCGGTTTCAAGACCCATTGGCGGATCGGGATCGTCGGCGGGTTGATGCTGGAGCCGGCCACCGAACCGGCGGGGCTGTTCGAGGCCGCAGGTGCCGGCCTGCAACAGACTTGGCGAATCATCGAGGGCTCGCTTTCGGGCATCTGGCACATGATCACCGGGGCCATCAGCACTTGCAACATGTCGGGGCCGATCGGCATTGCCGAAACTTCGGGCGACATGGCCAGCCAGGGGGCGCAGAATTTCGTGTCGTTCATCGCGGTGCTGTCCACCGCCGTGGGCCTGTTGAACCTGTTCCCGATCCCCGCGCTGGATGGTGGCCACCTGATGTTCTACGCTTACGAGGCGGTTTCGGGTAAGCCGCCCAGCGAGCGGGTATTCCAGATCATGATGGGCATCGGCGTGACAGTGATCCTGACCCTGATGATCTTCGCGCTCGGCAATGATCTGTTTTGCTGATTGAGGCAGCGGCGCCTTCCGGGCGCCGCAAATTCGCCTCAATTGCGACGTAGGTGATACTCGTTTCCAACGAAGCGGGCTGAAGATCATGACAGGTGCATTGCGAAAATCATATCAGGGGGTCAACTTCCTGTTCGTCCTGAACTGGGATTTTCTGCTGAGCTTTGGCATCACCGCGCTGGCCTTGGCGGGCGGGGCATTTCTGGCCTCTTTGTGATTCTTTACCAGCACCGGTTCTAGCTGCGCGGCCCCTTGCGGCCGCGTTTTGCTTTTGGGCTTTTGACAAGATGTGCCATTAACGGTACTCAAATTCAAAGTCCCAGAACCAGGCAGAGATAAACATGGCATACAGGGAAGACGCGGGCATATCCTGCGGTGCAGTCGAGCCCGAAACCAACATTTTGTGGCAGCTTCTATCGGGTTTTTTCCTCGTTTCAGCGCTTTGGCTTGCGGTATTTTCGCAATCCGCCTGGGCACAGTCGTACACGTTCAATTCGTTCGATGTCGAAGGCAACCGGCGTATTGAAACCTCGACGATCATCAGCCGGACGGGAATCACGCCCGGTCAGACCGTAACGGCGGGCCAGCTGAACGACGCTTATCAGCGTTTGCTTGACAGTGGTGTTTTTGAGACAGTCGAGCTAACCCCGCGCGGCAGCACGCTTGCGATCAAGGTCCAGGAATACCCGACGATCAACCGCATCAGCATCGAGGGCAACCGGCGGGTCAAGGATGACGTCCTGCTGGATGCGATTTCGTCGCAGCCGCGCCGAGTGTTCACCCCGCAGGTGGCCGAGGCTGATGCCGACGTGATCGCGGAGATCTATTCGGCACAGGGCAGGGTATCCGCCACCGTCATTCCGCGCATCATCCGTCGCAGCGACAACCGCGTTGATCTGGTGTTCGAGGTCGCCGAAGGCACCACGATCGAGATCGAACGCGTCAGCTTCGTGGGCAACCGCGCCTATTCCGACCGCCGCCTTCGGCGCGTGCTGGAAACCAAACAGGCCAACATCCTTCGGACCTTCCTGCGCGGCGATACGTTCATCGCCGACCGTATCGAGTTCGACAAGCAGGTGCTGCGTGATTTCTACCTGTCGCGCGGCTACATAGATTTTCGCGTCAACAGCGCCAATGTCGAATTTACCCGCGAACGGGATGCGTTCTATCTGGTGATGAATATCACCGAAGGACAGAAATTTTCGTTCGGCAAGGTGACGACCGTCAGCGAGATTCCCGGTGTCGACGCAGCGCCCTATCAAGCCGCGTTGAAGATCAAGCCCGGCGTGACCTATTCGCCCACGCTGATCGAGAATTCGATCACCCGCCAGGAGCGGTTGGGCCTGAAAAACGGCGTCGATTTCCTGCGGGTCGAGCCGCGGGTGACCCGCAACAACCGCGACCTGACGCTGGATGTCGAATTTGTCCTGACCAAGGGGCCGCGCATCTTTGTCGAACGCATCGACATCGAAGGTAACACAACAACGCTGGATCGGGTGATCCGGCGCCAGTTCGACACGGTCGAGGGTGATCCGTTCAACCCGCGTGAAATCCGCCAGAGCGCCGAGCGTATTCGTGCCCTGGGCTTCTTTGCGGTCGCCGATGTGGATACGCGCGAAGGGTCCAGCCCCAGTCAGGTCATCGTGGATGTCGATGTCGAGGAGCAACCCACCGGCTCGCTGAGCCTGGGCGGCAGCTATTCGGTCTCGGACGGGTTCGGCATCGCGATCGGGCTCGAAGAACGGAACTTCTTGGGCCGAGGGCAGGCTTTGGGTGTGACGCTGTCGACGGCGCAGGATTCAGAACAGTACATCCTGAATTTCACCGAACCCTACCTTCTGGGCCGCAAACTGCGCTTCGATCTGGGGCTTGGTTTGTCCTCCACAAACTCGAGCTTTGCCAGCTATGACACCAAGACCGTGTTCTTCAACCCGCAGCTGAGCTATGCGATCGGAGAGCTGTCGGCGCTGAAGCTGCGCTACAACTGGAACGACAGCGAGATGACGCAGCAGGACAGCCAGGTGAACGGGGCGGTGATCGCTTCGGAAATCGCCCAGGGCAAGCGGTCGACCAGCTCGCTCGGCCTGTCCTATGTCTATGACAGCCGGATCGGCGGGTTGAACCCCAACGCGGGTGCGTTGTTCGAAGTCGGCGTGGATGCCGCCGGTTTGGGCGGGGACAACAAGTTCCTAAAGACCTCCGCCCGCGCCATCGCCCAGACCAAGGTGCTGAACGAGGAGATGACCCTGCGCGCTTCGTTCGAGGCCGGCGCCCTGCATTGGCAGGGAGACGACTTCAGCCGAACCCTCGACCGCTATGTTCTGGGGCCCAACATCTTCCGCGGGTTCGAACCCGCCGGTCTGGGCCCACGGGATCTGTCGAACGGCCAGGACGACGCGATCGGCGGCAACCTGTACTGGGTGGCGCGCTTCGAGTCCGATTTCCCGCTGGGCCTGCCCGAGGAACTGGGCCTGCGCGGCGGTGTCTTCTATGACGTTGGCAACCTTTGGGACATCGACAATGTCGACACGACCGGGGCCAATATCGTCGGCGCCGACGGGTCGCTCCGCCATGTCATAGGCGTGTCGCTGTTGTGGGATACGCCGTTTGGCCCCTTGCGCTTCAACTTCTCGAAAGCGTTGGTCAAGGAAGACTTCGACAAAGAACAGAACTTTGACTTCACCATTCAGGCGCGGTTCTGACGTTCATGCTGAAACACATATCCAGAACAGTGCAGGGCCCTCTTCGGGCCCTGTGCATTTTGGCATTCGCTTTGGCGGCGGGCCCCGCATCGGCTCAGCAGTTGGGCATTCCGCAATCGGGGGTGCTGACCATATCCAGTGACCGGATGTTCGCCGAGTCGGCCTTCGGCAAGCGGATCCGGGCCGAGATCGAGGCGGAAAGCCGTGCACTGGCCGAGGAGAACGAACGCATCGTGGCCGAGCTGAGCCGCGAGGAAAAGGAGCTGACCGACAAACGCAGCGTCTTGACCCCGGACGAGTTTCAACCGTTGGCCGAAGCGTTCGACCAGAAAGTGCAGTCGCACCGCGAAAGCCAGCGTGCCAAACTGGATGCGCTGTCGCGACGCAGCGAAGAGGCGCGGGTCAGGTTTGTCGAACTGTCACGCCCTGTTCTAATCGATCTGCTGCGCGATACGGGGGCGTCGATCATTATCGAACGCGCGAACGTCTTTCTCAGCTCGGATGCCTCGGATATCACCGATGTGGCCATCCGGCGGATCGACGCGGCCATCGGCGACGGTGCCGGGCTGGAAGAGCGTGACGAACCCTAGCGCGGCTTGCTCTCGCACGGTGGTATTGCTAACCACGCGGAAACCACACCTCGAAAACAGGACACCCGGAACATGACCACGGACACCAAGAGCGCCGACATCCAGCTGATCCAACGGATCCTGCCGCATCGCTATCCGTTCCTGCTGGTTGACAAGGTTGTCGAGATCAACGGCTATCAGTCGGCGGTCGGCATCAAGAACGTCACCATGAACGAGCCGCATTTCCAGGGTCATTTCCCCGGAACGCCGATCATGCCCGGCGTGACAATCGTCGAGGCGATGGCCCAGACCGCTGGCGTGATGCTGGGTGTCGGCATGGACGTGATCGACAGCGAGTTGCTGATCTATTTCATGAACATCGACAAGTGCAAATTCCGCCGCAAGGTAGTGCCGGGCGACGTGCTGAAGATGCATGTGGAAACCGTGCGCGGCAAGAAAGGCGGCAAGATCTTCAAGTTCAGCGGCCGTGCGACCGTGGACGGTGAAGTGGCGGCCGAAGCCGAGTTCTCGGCCTATGTCGATTGGGACATGGAAAAGACAGCATGAGCCGCATTCATCCCAGTGCCATCATCGAAGACGGTGCGCAGATCGGTCAGGATTGCGTGATCGGTCCGTTCTGCCATATCGGCCCCAAGGTCCGGCTGGGCGACCGGGTCGAGTTGAAATCGCACGTGGTCGTGACCGGCGACACCTCGATCGGTGAGGACTGCGTAATCTTCAACTTCGCTGTGATCGGTGAAATCCCGCAGGATCTGAAATTCGGCGGAGAGGACACGCGGCTGGAGATCGGCAAACGCAACCGCATCCGCGAGCACGTGACGATCAACACCGGCACCGAGGGCGGCGGCGGCGTGACCCGTATCGGCGATGACTGCTTGCTGATGGCCGGAGTTCATGTGGCCCATGACGTACAGATCGGTAACCGGGTGATCATGGTGAACCATTCCGGCGCCGCCGGTCACTGCATCATCGAGGATGACGTGATCATCGGTGGCATTTCCGGCTTGCATCAATGGGTGCGCGTGGGCCGCGGCGCCATCATCGGCGCGTTGACCATGGTGCCCAACGATGTCATCCCCTATGGCTTGGTTCAGGCTCCGCGGGGCGAGTTGGAGGGTCTGAACCTGGTGGGCCTCAAGCGGCGCGGGGTACCGCGGGCGGACATCTCGGCCCTGCGTGCCGCGTTCCGCGAGATGGCGCAAGGCGACGGAACGTTCCTGGACCGCGTCAAGCGGCTGGGGGACGACACCGACAGCGACTATGTCCGCCGGATCGTGGAATTCGTGACCGGCGAGTCCGACCGGTCGTTCCTGACGCCGAGGAAATGAGCCGATGCTGGCCTTGATCGCGGGAACGGGCGTTTTGCCGGATGAACTGGTCTCGCATCTGGCCGAACGTCCGCTGATCTGCGCCCTTGAGGGGTTCGAGCCCGACAGGTTGCGCCCCGACATCACCTTTCCCCTGGAGCATCTCGGCAGTTTCATTGCCGAGCTGAAGGCGCGCGGCGTGACCAATATCTGCATGGCCGGTGCGGTGCGCCGCCCAAAAATCGACCCGGGCCGCATCGACGCGCAGACCGCGCCGCTGGTTCCGATCATCCAGCAGGCGCTGGTGTCGGGCGATGATGGCGCGTTGCGGGCGGTGATCGGTGTTCTCGAGGATGCCGGTCTGCAGGTGCAGGCCGCGCACCAGATCGCGCCCGACCTGCTGCCCCCTCTTGGATGCCTGACCCAGGCGCAACCGACCGAGGCCGAGCTGGCCGATGCCAACCGGGCCGTCGGCGTGTTACGGGCGATGGGGGCCGCCGATATCGGGCAGGCCTGCGTGGTGCATCAAGGGCAAGTTCTGGCGGTCGAGGGCGCATTCGGTACGGCGTGGATGCTGCAGTCGCTGGCTGCGCGCCCCGATGCCGGCGGCGGCATTCTGTTCAAGGGGCCCAAACCCGGTCAGGACCGGCGCGCCGATCTGCCCGCCATCGGGCCAGACACGGTGACCGGCGCGGTTGCGGCTGGCCTGACCGGTATCGTCGTCGAAAAGGGCGGGGTGATCGTGTTGGACCGGCCCCAAGTGATCGCGGAATGCGACCGCCTGGGCCTGTTTCTGCACGTGCACGAGCGGGCAATGTGATGCGTGTCTTTCTGGTCGCCGGTGAGCCGTCGGGCGACCGTCTGGGCGGTGCGCTGATGGAGGGGGTGAAGACCCTTGTTCCGGATGTCGAATTCGACGGGGTCGGCGGGCCGCTGATGCAGGCCCAGGGTCTGGTCAGCCGCTTTCCGATGTCCGAGCTCAGCGTGATGGGCCTGGTCGAGGTTTTGCCCAAGTTCTTTCACCTCAAGCGCCGCATCGCCGAAACCGCGCAGGCCGTTCTGGACACCCAGCCCGACGTTCTGATCACCATCGACAGCCCCGACTTTTCGCTGCGCGTGGCCAAGCAGGTCAAGGCGCGCAGCAATATACGGACCGTGCACTATGTTGCGCCCAGCGTCTGGGCCTGGCGCCCCAAGAGGGCGGACAAGATGGCCAAGGTCATCGACCATGTTCTGGCCTTGCTGCCGTTCGAGCCGCCCTATATGGAAAACGCCGGAATGGAGTGCGATTTCGTCGGCCACCCGGTGGCCAGCGAGCCGGTAGCAACCGAAGCGCAGATTGCACAGTTCCGCGCCGATCACGGGCTGGGCGACGCGCCGATCCTGCTGGCCTTGCCCGGCTCGCGCCGGGGCGAGGTCGATCGGCTGGCGCCCGTATTCGGCGCGGCGCTTGAACTGTATCTGAAAGACCGCCCCGACATGCGGGTGGTGGTTCCTGCGGTCGCGCATGTGGCCGATACCGTGGCCGCCCATGTCCGGTCCTGGCCGGGTCAACCGGTCGTGGTGGACCCCCGCAACATCGACACGGATCAGGCGGTGGCCATCAAGCGCGCGGCCTTTGCCGCAGCCGAGATCGCCCTGGCCGCGTCCGGCACGGTCTCGCTGGAACTGGCGGCCCAATCCACGCCGATGGTGATTGCCTACAAGCTGACCTGGCTGACCCAGAAGATCGCCGAGCGCATGGTCAAGCTGGATACGGTCACACTGGTCAACCTCGTGTCCGAGACCCGAACGGTGCCGGAATGCCTGCTGGATGATTGCACGCCCGAAACCATCGCCGCCGCGCTTGGCGCCGTGTCGGCCGCGCCGGGCGCGCAGGAACAGGCAATGGCCGTCACGATGGAACGTCTCGGCCGCGGTGGCGAAGCGCCCGGTCTTCGGGCTGCACGCGCGGTGTTGGAGCGGATGAAGCCGTGATGCTGGACCATGTGGTCTTTGCGGCCTCGGCCTTCATGGCACAGGTTCTGACCAATCTCGACAACCTCATGGCTCTGGTCGCCCTGATGATCGTCACCGGTCCGCAGCGCGCCGTTCTGGGGTTCCTGCTGGCACAGGGGCTGGTGATCGGCGTGGCCTTCCTGCTGGCACTGGGGGTCGAGGATGTGGTGCCGCACCGGGCTGGCTACCTCGGCACCATCCCTCTGGCCTTGGGGCTTTTCGGAGCCTTTCGACAGCTTCGCGGAGCACAGGCGCAGGCCGCCCCCGCTGTGCCGGGCAGCGCCTCGGCACTGGTGACCATGCTGGTGTTCACAAGTCTTTCGATGGACACGTTTGCGTTCCTCGCCCCCTTGCTGGCCGACTCGACCCCCGATTTCCGGATGGCAGGTGTGCTAGGGGCCGGCCTGGCCGCTCTCTTTCTTGCGGTTGTGGGGCTGATCGGTGGGCGCGCCCAGATCATGACGGGACGTCTGGCACAACGTCTGGAATACTTTGTGCCCTATGTCATGATCTGCGCCGGGCTTTATATCCTCAGCAACTCGTGGACCGACGCGGTTCAGTAACCGCGCCAGATCCAGCCACCGCCAAAAATGCGGCTGCCCCCGGTTTCATAAAACACGCAGGCCTGCCCGGGAGAAACACCTTCCTCTGGCGTCAGCAATTCGACTTCGGCGGTGGTTTCGGTCAGCGGACGGATAATCGCTTCGCGCGGGGGGCGGGTCGAGCGGACCTTGACCGAGACGTGCCATTCCTTCTGCGAGGTGAAGGGCGCATCGCCTAGCCAGTTGATCTCGCGCACGGGGATGGTGCGGGTGGCCAGCATCTCTTTGGGGCCGACGACGACCTGTTTGCGGTCCACGTCCAGCTTGACGACATAGAGCGGCTCACTGAGCCCGCCGATGCCAAGACCGCGTCGCTGGCCGATAGTGTAGTGGATCACGCCCTCATGCTGACCCAGAACGCGGCCGTCGGCGTGAACGATCTCGCCGGGTTCGGCCGCGCCGGGACGCAGTTTCTCGATCACGCTGGCATAGTTGCCGTTGGGCACGAAGCAGATGTCCTGGCTGTCGGGCTTGTCCGCCACGCTCAGCCCGTATTGCGCAGCCATTTGCCGGGTCGCGTCCTTCGAGGGCAGGTGCCCCAGAGGGAAGCGCAGGAACTCCAACTGCTCGGGCGTGGTCGAGAACAGGAAATAGGACTGGTCGCGGTTGGCATCTTCGGCGCAGTGCAATTCGGGGCCATTGGGGCCCATCTTGCGCTGGATGTAGTGGCCGGTGGCCATGCAGTCGGCCTCGAGATCCTTGGCCGTTTCCAGCAGATCTTTGAACTTGACGCGCTCATTGCAGCGGATGCAGGGCACCGGAGTCGCGCCGGCCAGATAGCTGTCGGCGAACTCGTCGATCACGGCGTCCTTGAAGATGTTTTCATAATCCAGAACGTAGTGCGGAAAGCCGCGCTCCTCGGCCACGCGGCGGGCGTCGTGGATGTCGATCCCGGCGCAACACGCGCCCTTTTTGGCCAGCGCCGCCCCGTGGTCATACAGTTGCAGCGTCACACCGACCACGTCATAGCCCTGATCCGCCAGATAAGCCGCCACGACCGAGCTGTCGACACCGCCCGACATGGCAACGACCACCCGCGTTTCCGATGGGGGTTTGGCAAAGCCAAGCGAGTTCAGAGGAGTCTCGGTGTCGAGGGCCATGGGCTGTTCCAGTCCGGGTTAAGAAAGACCGGCAGAATATAAGAAAATTCTACGCACTCTCAAGAGGCGGTTTCACGCTGCATTAAGTAGACTGACGCCAGCTTTGTGACAAAAGAAAAAGGGTCGCAGGATGTATTTGCACAAAGTTGAGGGACCAAGGTCGATAACCCTGCCGGATGGAACGGTTCTGTCGCGGGCCGATCTGCCGCCGCCCGATACCAGTCGGTGGGTCGCCTCTAGGAAGGCCATGGTAGTGCGCGGCGTACTGTATGGCCTGATCACGTTGTCGGACGCCAAGAAACGCTATGGGCTGAGCGACGAGGAGTTCAACAGCTGGGTTGCGGCGGTGGCCGAACACGGAATCGATGCGCTGAAGGTGACGGCCTTAAAAAAATATAGACAACCTAAAGGCGAATGCGAATAAATGAATCAACGGTAACGTCAGATTAACCATTTGTGGTCAGGCTCGGATCAAACCGGAATGAACAGACCTGAACTGGAGCAGCAGAATGCGCATACTTCTTGTCGAGGATGATCCCACAACGTCGAAAAGCATCGAACTGATGCTGACACACGCCAACCTGAACGTCTATGCGACGGATCTGGGCGAGGAAGGGATCGATCTGGCGAAACTGTATGACTATGATCTGATCCTTCTGGACCTGAATCTGCCGGATATGAACGGGCATGAAGTGCTTCGCCAGCTGCGCATCGCCCGAGTTGAAACGCCGATCCTGATCCTGTCGGGGGCCGATGATACCGAAAGCAAGATCAAAGGGTTCGGTTTCGGGGCCGATGATTACCTGACGAAACCGTTCCACCGCGAAGAACTGGTGGCCAGGATCCACGCAATCATCCGACGGTCGAAGGGGCATTCGCAGTCGATTATCCGCACCGGCAAGATCGCGGTGAACCTGGATGCCAAGACCGTCGAGGTGGACGGGCAGGCGGTTCATTTGACCGGCAAGGAATACCAGATGCTAGAACTGCTCAGCCTGCGCAAGGGCACGACCCTGACCAAGGAGATGTTCCTCAACCACCTCTACGGCGGGATGGACGAGCCGGAACTGAAGATCATCGACGTTTTCATCTGCAAGCTGCGCAAGAAGCTCAGCAATGCCACCGGTGGCGACAACTATATCGAGACGGTCTGGGGGCGGGGATACGTGCTGCGCGACCCCCAGAAGGACGGTATCGAGGAAAACCGCCTGGCCGTCGGCGCCTGATCGGCCTCGAGCACGCCGCCGGAGGTCCAGGGCGGCAATTCCACTCACGGCTCAGCACGTCTGGACCTGGCCATGGCCTCGCCCTATCACTGGTGCCAACCAGACATGACAGGGCGAGGCCATGAGCAATCCGATTCCCGTGCAAGACCTGACCGAAGACCAGGCCAAGGAAGAGTTGGCGCGCCTGGCGTCCGAGTTGACGCGGGCGAATGATTTGTATCACGGTGAGGACGCTCCAGAGATTTCCGACGCGGAATATGATGCGCTGAAGCGCCGAAATCAGGAAATCGAGGCGCGGTTTCCGCATCTGAAACGCCCGGACAGCCCAAGCGAACAGGTCGGGGCCCGCCCGTCGGACGGGTTCGAAAAGGTTCGTCACGCGGTTCGGATGATGTCGCTGGGCAACGCTTTCGACGAGGCGGATGTGCGGGACTTCGTTCGGTCGGTCCAGAAATACCTGGGGCTCCAAGAAGACAAAGTGCCTGAATTTACCGCCGAGCCGAAAATTGACGGGTTGTCCCTGTCCCTGCGCTATGAAAACGGCACGTTGGTTCAGGCCGCGACCCGCGGTGACGGTGAGGTAGGCGAGAACGTCACCGCCAACGCGATGACCGTCCGCGACATTCCGAAAACTCTTACCGATGCGCCCGAGATCCTTGAGGTACGGGGCGAGGTCTACATGTCGCATGAGGATTTCGCCCGGCTGAACCAGAAACAAACTGAAATCGGGGGCAAGCTGTTTGCAAACCCCCGAAACGCCGCGGCGGGATCGCTGCGCCAGTTGGACCCCGAAGTCACCCGTTCGCGCCCACTTCGGTTCTTCGCCTATGCTTGGGGCGAGCTGTCCGAACCGCTGGGGCGTACCCAGGTCGATGGCCTGTCCCGGCTGGCCGCCTTGGGGTTTGCCACCAATGAATTGACGCAACTGTGCCGCTCGGTTGATGAGATGGTGTCCCACTACCGGGCGATCGAAGAGCAGCGCGCGACACTGGGCCATGACATCGATGGCGTGGTCTACAAGGTTAACGACCTGGCGCTGCAGGCGCGGTTGGGCTTTCGCTCGACAACGCCGCGTTGGGCGATCGCGCACAAGTTTCCGGCCGAAACGGCCTGGACCGGGCTCGAAGCAATCGACATTCAGGTCGGCCGAACTGGCGCGCTCAGCCCGGTTGCGCGCCTGCACCCGGTGACCGTGGGGGGCGTGGTTGTATCGAACGCCACGCTGCACAACGAAGACTATATCGCCGGGCGTGACGCCAAGAGCAACGTGATCCGCGATGGCAAGGATATCCGCGTCGGCGACTGGGTGCAGGTCTATCGTGCCGGTGACGTGATTCCAAAGATCGCCGACGTCGATCTGAGCAAACGCCCCGACTGGGCCGTGCCTTTCGAGTTTCCGACCAAGTGCCCCGAATGCGGCAGCGATGCCATCCGAGAGGAGGGCGACGCAGTGCGCCGCTGCACAGGTGGGGTCATCTGCCCGGCGCAGGCCGTTGAAAAGCTGAAACATTTCGTTTCGCGCAAGGCTTTCGACATCGAAGGTTTGGGTGCCAAGCAGATCGAGATGTTCTATGAAGATCCTGATCTGCCCGTGAAAACTCCGGTGGACATCTTCACGCTGCAGCAACGCGACGCGAAGAACCTGAACAAACTGGCCAACCGCAAGGGCTGGGGCCGGCAGAGCGTTGCAAAATTGTGGGCCGCGATCGACGAAAAGCGCACCGTTCCGCTGGCCCGGCTGTTGTTTGCACTGGGGATCCGCCATGTGGGCGAAGCTGCGTCGAACCTGTTGGCCAACCACTATGGCTCGTGGGAGGCGTTTGAAAAAGCGATGACCGCCGCCGCCGATTTTGAGGGCCCCGAATGGCAGGAACTGCTAAGTATCGATGGCGTGGGCGAGGTAATGGCCCGCACCCTGGTTTCGACATTCGCGCAAGAGGCCGAGCGGAAAACCATTGACGACCTGGTGGCGCAGTTGAACGTGCTGGATGCGGTCCGGCCCGATACAAGCAACAGCCCGGTCGCGGGAAAGACCATCGTGTTTACCGGAACGCTCGAGAAAATGACCCGCGCCGAGGCCAAGGCCCGGGCCGAGGCATTGGCGGCCAAGGTGTCCGGCTCGGTCAGCAAGAAAACCGATATCGTGGTTGCGGGTCCGGGTGCCGGGTCCAAGGCCAGAAAGGCGGCCGAACTTGGCGTCAAGGTCCTGGATGAAGACGAATGGCTGCACCTGATCGGGGACGCATGAGCGGGCGCCCCGAGCAGCTCTTCCCGCTGTTTGCGGGACTCGAGACGCTGGACGGCGTCGGCCCCAAGACGGCCCGTCTGTTGGGGCAGATGGGGCTCGAGACGCCGCGCGACCTGCTGTTCGCCTTGCCTTATGCGGTGATCGACAGGCGCAGACGTGACACGATCCACGGCGTTGACCTGCCAGCGACCCTGACCGTCGAAGTGACCGTGGGTGCCCATCGTCCGCCGCGCAACCGGGGCGGCGCCTATCGGGTGTTTGTGCAGGACAGCCAGAGTGATTTCCAACTCGTGTTCTTTCATGCGCGCGGCGACTACCTGAAGAAAATCCTGCCGGAAGGGGCGCGGCGGGTGATTTCGGGAAAGCTGGAACTGTTTGACGGTACGGCCCAAATGGTTCACCCCGATCATGTCGTGCCGATCGATCAGGCCGGGTCGATCCCGGAATTCGAGCCGATCTATCACTTGACCCAGGGGGTGACGCAGAAAACCGCCTTCAAGGCGGCGCAAAGCGCGCTGGCCCGGGTGCCGGATCTTGCAGAATGGGCGGACCCGGCCTTGGTTCAGCGCCGGGGATGGCCGGGATGGCCCGAAGCGATCCGCGACGCCCACAATCCACGCGGTGCCGATGACGTTGCCCCATTCGCACCCGCACGCGAGCGTCTGGCCTATGATGAGCTTTTCGCCCACCAACTGACCCTTGCCGTGGCGCGGCAGCGTGAGCGCAAGTCGCGCGGGATCGTCAGCGTCGGCACCGGCGCTTTGCAGTCGAAGGTGCTGAAAAAACTGCCCTATCAACCGACGCAGGCACAACAGCGCGCAATCCGCGAGATCGCGGCCGACATGGCCTCGGACGCGCGGATGAACCGGTTGCTTCAGGGCGATGTCGGCGCGGGCAAGACATTGGTGGCCTTCATGGCCTTGTTGATCGCCGTCGAGGCCGGCGGTCAGGGTGTGATGATGGCGCCGACCGAGATTCTGGCCCGTCAGCACTTGGAAGGGCTGCGCCCGCTGGCCGAAGATGCCGGTGTGGTGCTCGAGATCCTGACCGGGCGCGACAAGGGCGCCGAGCGGCGCGCGAAACTGGCGGCCTTACAGGCCGGGGACATCCAGATTTTGGTCGGAACCCATGCGGTGTTCCAAAGCGATGTCGCGTTCAAGGATCTGCGGCTGGCCATCGTGGATGAACAACACCGGTTCGGGGTGCGCCAGCGGATGGAACTGTCGGAAAAGGGCAGGGGTGCCGATGTTCTGGTCATGACCGCCACGCCGATCCCCCGCAGCCTGGCGCTGGCGCAATACGGCGACATGGACGTGTCGGTGCTTGATGAAAAGCCGCCCGGGCGCAAACCGGTCAAGACCGCTATCGTCAGCACGCAACGCATGAACGAGGTTGTGGACCATCTGCGACGTGCGATCGGCGAGGGGCGGCAGTGCTATTGGGTCTGCCCTCTGGTGGATGAATCCGAGGTTTCGGACCTGATCGCCGCCGAGGAGCGGTTCAAACATCTGCGGGCGCAATTGGGCGAAGGCGTGGTCGGGCTGGTGCATGGCCAGATGCCTCCGTCCGAGAAAGACGCGGCCATGGCGGCCTTTCAGGCGGGGCAGACTAAGGTGCTGGTGGCCACGACGGTGATCGAGGTCGGCGTTAACGTGCCCAATGCCACGATCATGGTTATCGAACGCGCCGAGATCTTTGGCCTGGCGCAGCTGCACCAGCTGCGCGGGCGGGTCGGGCGCGGCGAGGGGGCCTCGACCTGCCTGTTGATGTACCAAGCCCCGCTGAGCGAGGGCGGTCGCAGGCGGCTGGAAGTGCTGCGCGAAACCGAGGACGGATTCCGCATCGCGCAGACCGATCTTGAAATGCGCGGAGCGGGCGACCTGATCGGGACGGCGCAATCCGGCTTGCCCCGGTTCCAGATCGCCGACCTGGAGAGGCAGGCAGGATTGATGGAAATCGCCCAGACGGATGCCCGTGCATTGCTGGCCACCGACCCCAAGCTGACCACTGAGCGCGGCAACGCGGCGCGCGTTCTTCTGTGGCTGATGAAACAGGATCAAGCGATCCGTTTGATTTCAGTGGGTTAGGGACTCAGCCCCCGAATAGTTCACAAATGTTCTCAAAAAGTTCTTTACCGACTCGGAGAAATATGAGAACAAAAGGTCAACAAAGCATTAAAGCCAGACCGGAGGAGACGCCATGCTGAGCCAGATCAAGACCGCAATCAGCCGTTCGCAAAGCACGCTGCTGCAAGATGCAGCTGGCGCGGCGTCCTTGATCGTGATGCTGATGGTGGCGCTGCATCTGCCTGTCGGGTTCTGACCCTTTCTGCCTGCGATCTCGTGCCGATAGCACCGCGCTGTCATCCCCATCTCAGTCAAGGGTGACCTGCCTGTCCCAAACCCCTTGAAGGGGCCGTGCCTCGGCCCCGCGCGGAACCCGGACCCCACACGAGACACGCATGACTGCCGCCGCCCTTTCGCCCGGAAGGAGCGGCGGTTTTTTATAATTGTCCCGTCTTGATGATTTCCAGCAGCGCCGACAGAACCGAGTTGGCCGCGACCGAGGCGAGGATCATGCCCATCACGCGGCTGATGATGGCAGCGCCGGAATGGCCGATCAGGCGGATGATCGGCTCGGCCAGCAGCATCAATACAAAGGCGGCCGCCAGCACCGTCAGCATGATCAGCGCGGTGATGCCCTGATCAACCAGGCTGTAGCGGTGATTGTCGGTCAGGATGACGATGGCCAGCATCGCTCCGGGCGAGGCCAGAGACGGCACCGCCAGCGGGAAGATTGCGGGGTTGTGCTGGTGCAGCTGGTCCTGCCGGTCTTCCTCGGCCACGCGTTGGTCGACCTCGGGTTTGCTCTCGCCAAAGATCATCGACAGGGCGAACAGAAACAGGATGATTCCGCCAGCCACCTGGAACGAGTTCAGGCCGATATCGAGCGCCTCGATCAACAATTGGCCAAACACCAGGAAGAACAGCAGGACGCCCGCGCTGACAAGGGCCGCCTGCAGGGCGGTCCGTCTGCGCGCGGCGACATCGATGCCGGCGGTTACGGCGATGAAAACCGGAATGGTGCCGATCGGGTCGATGACGACCCACAGGGTCACGAAATGTTCGAGCAGGTTTTCCATTGAAATCTCCGGCAAATATGGCCGGAGGTTAAATGCAACGTGCTGAAAATGCCATGTTCAGGCGCAATTGGCCTGTTCCGCCTGCGCCATGGCCTCGGCGGTGGCGTCCAACGCCAGCATGATCGAGGCGTGGCGGTTCTTGTAGTCGCGCGCGGGCATCAGCACCTCGAGCCCGTCAAAAGGCGCGTCAGGGGCGGGGCCGTCCTGTTTGAGCATGGCCTTAAGTTGATCGCGCGCCTGCTCGATCTGAGCGCGCGTCGCACCGATCACGGCACCGCCGACCACCGAGGCCGCGGCCTGGCCAAGCGCGCAGGCTTTCACATCCTGCCCGAACTCGGAAACCCGGCCATCCTTCACTTTGACGTCCACGGTGACGGTCGACCCGCACAGGGGCGAGCGTTTCTTGACGGTTGCACCGGGGCTTTCCAGGCGCTGCAAATGCGGGATGTCGGCGGCCAGTTCAAGAATGCGGCCGGAATAAAGCTTGATCAGATCGGTTTCGCCGGACATGGGTTCCCCTCGCTGCGTGTTCCCCATACATAGTGGCCATGTTCTGGGATGCAAAAGGTTTTTGCCATGTCGCGCGCCGTCTCATTTGACCCGTCAACGCTGAAATTCAACGAAACGGGGCTGATCCCCGCCATCGCCCAGCAGCACGACACCGGAGAGGTGCTGATGATGGCCTGGATGAATGCCGAGGCCGTGCGCAAGACGCTGGAGACCGGGCGCGTGACCTATTGGTCTCGCTCGCGCCAAGCGTTCTGGATCAAGGGCGAAAGCTCGGGCCATGTGCAAAAGCTGGTCGATCTGCGGGTGGATTGCGACCGCGACTGCCTGCTGGTTCTGGTCGATCAGACCGGCCCGGCCTGTCACACCAATCGGCGCAGCTGCTTCTACACCGCCGTCCGCGATGGTGATGAGGTCGAATTGATGGCGCCGTTGGCCTGATGGCGGTGCCTCACAACCCGACCATTGCGCGGATGTCCTGCGGCGAGGCGCCTTCCTCGCGATATTTCGCGATTGCGCGGGCGTCGTCGCGTTTGGCCAGTCGCTTGCCCGTGTCATCGCGGATCAAGCGGTGATGGCGATAGATCGGCGTCGGCAATTCCAGTAGACGTTGCAGCACCACGTGGATGCAGGTGGCCTCGAACAGATCCTGCCCGCGCACCACATGGGTGATCTGCTGCGCGGCATCGTCCAGAACCACCGACAGGTGATACGAGGTGCCCATTCCGCGTCGGGACAGAACCACGTCACCGACGCCACTGCGCAGTTGATCAGCCTCGATGGAGATGGCCCCGGTCTCTCCGCCGGGACCGTGACCTTGCTCGATGAATGCCAGCGCTGAATTAGTCGTTTTAGCAGATGGTTGGAGAGCGAAGTTGATCTGTTTCAAGGCCTCGCCCATGTTCAGGCGCAAGGGCAGGTCGGTCGGTCGCGGCTGGCGCGCTGAATCGGGGTTCCAGCGTGCGCGGCATGTTCCGGGATAGACGATCCCGTCCGGGCCCAACATCGGCTGGCCTTCTTGTGGCGCGCTGGCGGCCGCGGCGATGTCGCGGCGGTTGCAGGTGCAGGGATACAGTAGGCCGCGCGCCCACATTGCGTCCAACGCGCGGTGATACAGGTCCAGCCGATCCGATTGCCGCATGACCGGTTCGGGCCAGCTGAGACCCAGCCAAGCCAGATCGTCTTTCAGTTGCATCTCCCAATTCGGACGGGCGCGGCTCTGGTCGATGTCCTCGATCCTCAGCAGGAACGTCCCGGCCCTGGCGTGGGCCATGTCATGGGCCAGCAGCGCGGAATAGGCGTGCCCTAGATGCAGGGGGCCGGTTGGAGATGGGGCGAAACGGGTGATGAATGTCACAGTTTTTCAACGATATAAACGTCGGACTTCAAATCCAGACCCGGAAGGTGTGGCCCGTGTTCGCGAAACAGCAGCCGCGCGGCGCCGATGTCCAGCCATTCGCTCAGGCGGACGGTATAGGCCGGGTCCTGCAGAGTGTGATCGTTGAACGAAAAGGCCAGCAGGCCCCCTTTGGGCAAGGCCTTCATCAGCATGTCGAAGGTTTCGGGCGGCGCTGCGCCTGCGCCGATCACACCGATGGCCGCGATGGCGCGATAAGCGCCGGTTTGCACGGGGCTGGGGTCGGTAATCTCGAAGGGGGTCAGGCTGCGATACACTCCCTTGGCCTCGGCCCCCTCCAACATGCGCGGGGTCGGGTCCATACCGTCGATCACGCGAAATCCGGCCTTGTGCAACGCAACGCCCGACAGACCCGTGCCGCATCCGTAATCCAGTACGGGTTCCTGCGGGTGCGGAAACCTGTCCCACAGCGCCTCGGCCACGCGGCCCGGAGTGGCGTAGCCGTGTTCGGCCACTTCATCCTCGTAGGACGCGGCCCATTTCTGATAATGCGCCTGCGTTTCCTGGGGCGAATTCAACTCATAGGTCTTGTCGAGGTATTTTTTGCTCATGCGCTCAGTCTAGGCGGGCGCGGCGTCCTGCGTCCAGTCGGCTTGGGCCAGCCACGCCCGCCATGCGGCCTTGGCGCGGTCGGTATAGGCCTTGTAGCGGTCCTTGCGGCCGCGCCGTCCGCCTTTCAACCCGTCGACCGGCCGGAATAGGCCGAAGTTGACGTTCATCGGCTGAAAGGTCTTGGCCTCGGCCCCGCCGGTGATGTGATGGATCAGCGCGCCCATGGCGCTGTCCTGCGGTACCGGGAGCAGGGGGTGGCCCAGGATCTCGGCAGCCGCCAGACGTCCGGCCAGCAGACCCATCGCGGCGCTTTCGACATAGCCTTCGACCCCTGTGATCTGTCCGGCGAACCGGATGTTCGGCCTGGATTTCAGCCGCATCTGCGCGTCCAGCAGGGTGGGCGAGTTGATGAACGTGTTGCGGTGGATGCCGCCCAGCCGGGCAAAGCTGGCATTCTCGAGCCCCGGAATCATCCGGAACACCTCGGTCTGCGCGCCGTATTTCATCTTGGTCTGGAATCCAACGATGTTGAACAGCGTGCCCAAAGCGTTGTCGCGGCGCAGTTGTACCACCGCATAGGGCTTGACGTCCGGCTGGTGCGGATTGGTCAGGCCCACCGGTTTCATCGGCCCATGGCGGAGGGTCTCGCGGCCCCGTTCGGCCATCACCTCGATCGGCAGGCAGCCGTCGAAATAGCCGGCGGTTTCACCTTCGTGGAACTCGGTCTTGTCGGCGGCCAGCAGCGCATCGATAAAAGCTTCGTACTGGTCGCGGTCCATCGGGCAGTTCAGATAAGCGGTTCGTTCTTCCTCGGTCTCGCCCTTGTCATAGCGCGACTGCATCCACGCCTTGCTCATGTCGATCGTGTCGGCATAGACGATCGGGGCGATCGCGTCGAAAAAGGCCAGCGCTTCGGCGCCGGTCTCGCGCTGGATTGCCTGAGCCAGGGCGGGTGAGGTCAGAGGGCCGGTGGCAAAGATCCAGTGGCCTTGGTCCGGCAGCTCTGTCACCTCTTCATAGCTGACGCTGACCCGGGGGTGCGCTTTCAGGCGCGCGGTGACGGTCTCGGCAAAAGGCTCACGGTCGACGGCCAAGGCACCGCCGGCGGGCAGGCGGTGGGCATCAGCGCTGGCCATGATCAGCCCGTTGGCCGCGCGCATCTCCCAATGTAGCAGGCCGACGGCGTTCTGCTCGTCATCGTCCGACCGGAACGAGTTCGAACACACCATCTCGGCCAGGTTGCCGGTCTGGTGCGCAAAGGTGCCAGTTTCGGGGCGCATTTCGTAAATCACGACGTCCACGCCCATCTCGGCGGCCTGCCATGCGGCCTCGGATCCGGCCATGCCGCCGCCCACGATATGCAATTTCTGTGTCATGCGCGTTCACATAAGCCACGCGGGCCGATTGCGCAACGGTCAGCCACAGTTACACGAACTGCTGCGTCAAGTCATTGAAAAAGGGGAAAAATCTTGGGGTCGCCGCTGCGGGAATCTTAGCGCCAGTGAGAGAGACCGGCTGGAGGGACCTTCCGCCCACGGCGACCCAAAAGAATGTCAGAGCCTGGGCTCTGTCTCAGCATTGCCACAGAGTTGCCCTTTTGGAAAGTGAAAAAATGCGAACATTCGAGAATTTTGTTCATCACCTTTGCGTCATTGCGTCCAATTGGGCGGTCGTTTTTCGATGAAGGCGGAAATTCCTTCCTCGGTGTCGCGATGCATCATATTCTGTGCCATTACCTCTCCGGTATAGGCATAGGCCTGTTCCAGCGGCATCTGGATCTGCTCATAGAACGCCTGCTTCCCGATCTTGACGGCAGCCCCCAGTTTCGAGGCCAGCTTTTCGGCCAGGGCCCATGTTTCCTGTTGTAACTCGGTTTCGGGGACCGCGCGATTGATCAGGCCCAACTCGGCTGCGCGTTGGGCCGGGATGAAGTCGCCGGTGGTCAGCATTTCAAAGGCCTGTTTGCGCGGGATGTTGCGACTGAGCGCGACCATCGGCGTCGAGCAGAACAGGCCGATATTCACGCCGTTCACACCGAACCGGGTGCTGTCTGCCGCTATGGCCAGATCACAGGTCGCCACCAACTGGCATCCCGCTGCGGTAGCGATCCCGTGAACCTGCGCGATCACCGGCTGGGGCAGCGACTGGATCGACATCATCATCCGCGCGCAACGGTTGAACAGGTCGGTGAAATAGGCCTTGCCGCCGTCCTCGGCCTGACGGCCCGCCGTCATCTGTTTCAGGTCGTGGCCGGCGCAGAAAGCCTTGCCTGCGCCCGACAGGATCACCGCGCGGATGGACCGGTCATCGCGCAGAGCGTCCAGTTCGGTTTGCATCGCGGCCAGCATCTCGTCGCTCAGGGCGTTCAGTCGCTCGGGCGCGTTCAGTTTCAGATGGGCGATCGCCCCGGTGTCGCTACGTTCCAAAATTGCCATCTTGCCCTCCCGCTGGCTGTCGGGCCAACTCTAGGTCGGCAAATCGAGGAGGGGAAGCATGTCATTGGCAATGAACAAGGAAGAACTGTCGCAGTACCTGGCGCAGGTCTTTCCGCAGGTACACAGGGATTTCGTGATCGAAGCCCTGACCGAGGACACGATCACCTTGCGCTTGGTTGTCGAAGACCGGCACCTGCGCCCGGGCGGCACCGTGTCCGGGCCCTCGATGTTCGCCCTGGCCGATGTGTGCGTCTATTCGATGGTTCTGGCGCGAAGGGGCCGGCAATCGCTGGCGGTGACCACCAACAGTTCGATGGATTTCCTGCGCAAGCCCGAAGGCGGCACCGATCTGATCGCGCATTGCCGGTTGCTCAAGCTGGGGCGGTCGCTGGCCGTGGGGGACGTTTTGATGTATTCGGACGGGGCCGACGCCCCCTGCGCCCGGGCCAGCATGACCTATTCGCTGCCCCCCGCGGGCTCGGCTGCGGCGGCGTTCGGATGAAAAAAGGCCGGGGACTGACCCCGGCCGAGGAAGAGGTCCCGTGAACGGGACTGGGGATGCTTTATCCGATCCAGAAATGGCGCCGGCTTTCGCGGTCCGCCTCGAAGCGGTTCAGTCCGACATCGCGCAGCAGGCGATCATCCAGCTTGCCAAGATTGATGCGGCTGCGGCGCCGACGTTCCCATTTGGTGACAGTAGCCGCAAACCGTACGGCCAATGCGGCGACCAACGGCAGCCGCGGGCTGTCGTTCAGCAGCAGAAGGGCGGAGGTGTGCATTGCGCGTGTCATCTGGGTATCCTTCCAAAATTGTATTGACACAAAACTTAAATACTCGGTACATTGTTGTGGTACACTCGGGATTGTGATGAAGGCAAAGGAAGAATTGTAATGGATACAATTTGGCCGCAGGCGTTGCCTGAATCCAAGGGACCCAAATATACTCTTGTGGCGGACACAATCCGAAGGGCCATAGAAAACAATACGCTAAAGGTTGGAGCGAAACTGCCGCCGGTGCGCGAGCTGGCCTATCGGCTGAAGATCACCCCCGGTACGGTGGCGCGGGCCTATTCAATCCTGACCGACGAGGGATTGCTGAGCGCCGAGGTCGGACGTGGTACATTCGTGGCGCCGCCGAAGACGCCTCTGCTGGATGACGTATGGTCGCGGCAGTTGCATTTGCGCGATGACAAATACGAAAAGAATGTGAGCCTATTCAGCCCCCGTCTGCCGGATGTGGGGCAGGTGGCCCTGATCCGGTCCTGCCTTGCCCGCGTGGCGCAGAGCGATCCGGCCTTGTTCATGAACTATCCCACCCGCGACGCTTATCAGGGCGTGCGGCAGGCGGTGGTCGACTGGCTTTCCGACCTGCCGCTTGGCGCTTTGAACGCCGACGACGTCGTGCTGACCCATGGTGGCCAAAGCGGGTTGTGCGTTGTGTTCCAGACCCTATTGCGCGGGCCGAAACCCGTGGTTCTGGTCGAGGACCTGTCCTATGCCGGGTTCCGCCGCGCCGGTGAGTTGATGCGGGCCGAGGTCGTCGGGGTAAAGATGGACAAGTGGGGCATCGACCCCGAAGCGCTGGATCATGTACTGCGCCAGACTCCGGCGCAGGCGATCTGCGTCTCGCCCGAGGTGCAGAACCCGACCGGCAGCCACACGCCACTGGAGCGGCGTCAGGAAGTGGTCGAGATCGCCCGACGGCACGACCTGCAGATCATCGAGGACGATTGCTATCGCATGGGCGAGGCGCGTGCGCCCAGCTATCGGGCGCTGGCGCCCGAGCGCGGCTGGCATGTCTCGTCCATTTCCAAGACCCTGACACCGGCCCTGCGTGTGGGCTTTGCTATCGCTCCGCGTGACCGCGGCAGTGATCTACGTCGGTCAGCCGAATACGGCTATTTCGGCCTTGCCCAGCCATTGGCCGAGCTGACCCGTCTGCTGCTGACCGATCCCGCGGCCCGTCGGCTGGCGCGGGATGTGCGGGTGAAGATGGGGGAGTATGTGCGTGTGGCGGTAAATGCTCTGGGCGGGTTCGATTTGAGTTGGGATCCGGAAATTCCCTTTGTGTGGCTGCACCTGCCGTCAGGCTGGCGCGCCGCTGCTTTCAGTCGCGCGGCCGAGCGTGAGGGGATTCAGATTCGATCCGCCGATGAATTCGCCCTGCGGGACGGGCGCGCACCCAACGCTGTGCGCATCGCGATGAACGGACACGTCTCCCTGCGGAAATTCGAAGAAGCAATGTTGCGCCTGCGTATCCTGCTGGACAATCCACCCGAGCAAATCAGCGTCTGACTTCGTGGGGTAAATAAATACCTATTTTGCAAGTCATTGAAAATAAACACTTAAAACACGTTGGTTGCGCTTGACCTGAAGTTTCCTTGCGTCTAGATACCCATTCATCGAATTCGGGCCGCCTCGGCAGGGGCGGTCTTTCACATCAAACAGGATTGTCCTGACATGAAAACCTTCTCTGCAACTCCTGCAGACATCGACAAGAAGTGGATCCTGATCGACGCCGAGGGCGTTGTTCTGGGCCGTCTTGCCTCGATCGTCGCCATGCGCCTGCGTGGCAAGCACAAGCCGTCGTTCACCCCGAACATGGACATGGGCGACAACGTCATCGTCATCAACGCCGACAAGGTCCAGATGACCGGCAAGAAGCGCGACGAGCACTTCTACTGGCACACCGGCCATCCGGGTGGCATCAAGTCGCGCACCAAGCAGCAGATCCTGGAAGGCGCGCACCCCGAGCGCGTGGTCTACCAGGCCGTCAAGCGCATGCTGCCGGGCAACCGTCTGTCGCGCAAGCAGATGACCAACCTGCGCATCTATGCCGGTGCCGAGCACCCGCACGAAGCCCAGGCCCCCGAAGTTCTGGATGTCAAATCCATGAACAAGAAAAACACCCGGAGCTAATGACCGATGGCTGATCAGATCAATACTCTCGAAGAGCTGAGCGCCGTCGCAGGCGTTGAAACCGTGGCCGAAGAAACCGTCGTGCGCGAGCCCGTGCGTGACGAGCTGGGTCGCTCCTATGCAACCGGCAAGCGGAAAGACGCTGTTGCCCGCGTTTGGATCAAGCCGGGCTCCGGCAAGGTCACCGTGAACGGCAAAGACCAGGACGTGTATTTCGCACGGCCCGTTCTGCAGCTGATCCTGCGCCAGCCGTTCCAGGTTGCCGGTGTAGAAGGTGAATTCGACGTGGTCGCAACCGTCAAAGGCGGTGGCCTGACCGGTCAGGCCGGTGCGGTCAAGCACGGCATCTCGAAAGCGCTGCAGCTGTACGATCCCAGCCTGCGCGGTGCCCTGAAGGCCGCGGGCTTCCTGACCCGCGACAGCCGCGTCGTGGAACGGAAGAAATACGGCAAGCGCAAAGCCCGCCGTTCGTTCCAGTTCTCGAAGCGTTAATCGCTGCCGAGGGCACAAAATGGAAAGGGCTCGCATCCGCGAGCCCTTTTTTCGTGGTCGGAAGTTGGTGTTATTCCTCGTGCATCTTCTTCCACGCCCCGTTTTCCACCACGCTGACATAGACCGTATCGGCGCCCTGATGGTCGTCGGGGCCAAAGGTCATGTGGTTGCCCACCAGATCATCCTGATAATCCAGTGACTCCATCGCAGCGATAAAGCTGTCATGTGTCAGCTCGGGGCCGGCGGCCTCCAGCGCCTTGACCATCATTTCGGCCGCGGCATAGCCCAGCATCGAAAAGCCCACCGGGTCTTCGCCGGTGGCGGCCTTGTATTCCTCGATGAAGGCCTTGGGGGCGGGTTCATCCGCGCGGGCCCACAGGTCCTGCCACGAGGCGGCGGCGTAAAAGCCGTCGGTCACGCCACCCGGCACCTGTGCCACCACGGTCAGGAAGCTGGCCGAAGTGCCCATGAACTTCATGTCGGTCAGGCCCATCTTTTTGGCGGTGCCGACCACGGTGATGGCCTGCCGCACGCCGAGGGCGATTGTGACGATATCGCAGCCTTCTTCCTTCAGCTTGCTGAGCGAGCCCACGAAATCAGTTTCGTCAGGTTTGTGAGTGGTTTCCGCGGCAAAGGTAATGCCGGCTTCCTTGGCGCCTTCCTGGCTGCCTTCAAGGATTTCCTTGCCGAAATCGGTGGGCAGATACATCGTGCAGACCTTGTCGCCGCCGAATTCCTGCGCCAGATATTTCACGCCCACGCGCGCCTGGTCGTAATAGCTGGAAAACGAGGTGAACTTGTTCTTCATCGGCTCCTGCAGCATCTGCCGCGCGGCCGACAGGGGGGCGACGTTGGGAATGCCTTTTGGGTCCAGCAGTTTGAACCCGGCCAGGTTCATCGGCGTGCCCAGCGATTGCAGCATCGCAAACACCTTGTCGCGGTTCAGCAGCTTGTTGTAGCCCTGCATCGCGCGCGGCATCTGGTAACCGTTGTCTTCGACCACATAGCGGATCTTGCGGCCATGCACGCCGCCATTGGCGTTGACCCGGTCGAACACCACGTTCGCGCCCTTGGTGGCCGGAACCCCCACGGCGGCAAAAATGCCGCTGAGGTCATTGACCGAGCCGATGACGATCTCATCGTCGGTCACGCCTTGGGTTTCGGCCCAGCCCATCGAGGCCAGGGCGGACAGGGCGGTTGCCGCCGCCAGCCGTCTGATTGCTTTGGTCATGTGTCTTCCTCCCTTGGGATTGATCCCTGTTCTATTTGTACATGTCTTCAATGAGATGCGCGTGTTTCTTTTCCACCAGGCTGCGTTTCAGTTTCATCGTCGCGGTCAGTTCGTCATCTTCGGCGGTCAGCAGCACGTCGATCAGGCGGAAATCCTTGATCTGTTCGACCCGCGCGAATTCCTTGTTCACCGCGGCCACTTCCGCGCCGATCAGTTCGCGCACTTCGGCGGCGGCGCAGAGCGAGGCGAAGTTTGAGAACGGCACCTTGCGGTCCTGCGCGAATTTTTCGACGTTTTCCTGATCGATCATCACCAGCGCCGTCAGGTACTTGCGGCGATCGCCGATGATCACCGCGTCCGAGATGTAATGCGAGAACTTCAACCGGCTTTCGATCTCGGCCGGGGTGATGTTCTTGCCGCCGGCGGTGATGATGATGTCCTTGAGGCGGCCGGTGATGGTGACATAGCCGTCCGCGTCCACGTGCCCCATATCGCCGGTGCGCAGCCAGCCATCGGCGGTGAAGGTTTCGGCAGTCTTGGCATTGTTGCGCCAATAGCCCTGGAACACGTTCAGGCCGCGGATCTGGATTTCGCCCTCGTCCGAGATACGCAGGTCGATCCCCGGTGCGGGCTTGCCGATGGTACCGATGTGGTTGGCCTCGGGCGTGTTCAGCGTGGCGATGCCCGAGGTCTCGGTCATGCCGAAGCCCTCGACCAGCGGCACGCCGATGGCCCAGTACCAGTTCAGCAGCTCGGGCGAGATCGGGGCCGCGCCCGACCCGCCGCGCCGCAGCCGGTCCATGCCCAGCATCCGGCGCAGGTTGCGCAGCACCAGCCGGTCCCACAGCCAGAAATTCGCGGCCACCGCCGGCGGCACCGGTTTGCCCTGCAGGATGTACTCGGCCCGTTTCATCCCGGCCTTCAGCGCCATGCCAAAGGCGGCACGCCCGGCCGGGGTGGCCTCTTGCGCCATGATCAGCACCTGCGAATAGATCTTCTCCCACACGCGCGGAACGGCGGTGAAGGTCGAGGGCGACACTTCCTGAAGGTTGGCAAAGACCGTCTCGGGGCTTTCCGCGAAGTTCACCGTGCATTTCGAGGCCAGCGGGAAGTAAATCGAAACATCGCGTTCCAGGATATGACACAGCGGCAGAAAGCAAAGCTGCTCATCCGTCTCCAGCGCGGGCAGGCAGCGTGCGCCGCATTCGATCGCGGCCATGATGTTTTCGTTACTAACCATCGCGCCCTTGGGCATGCCGGTGGTGCCCGAGGTATAGATCAGCAGCGCCGTGTCCTGCGGCGTGGCCAGCGCGATTTCGGCTTCGAATCGGCCCGGCTCTTCGCGCTCGGCCTCACGGCCGAGGGCATAGAGATCCTTGATCATCATGCAGCGGGGATGGGCCAGGTCGTGCAGGCCTTCGTCTTCAAGGATGATGACCTTCAACAGGCCGGGCACCTCGTCTTCAATGTCCAGAAACTTGTCCAGCTGCTCCTCGTCCTCAACGATCAGAAAGCGGCTGTCGCTGTCATTGACCAGGTATTTCAGCTGGCTGGCGGAATCGGTGGTGTAGACTCCCGAGGCGATGCCGCCGACGCATTGGATGCCCAGATCGAACCAGGCCCATTCCTTGCGGTCCTCGGACAGGATCGAGACGACCTCACCGCGTTGCAGTCCCAGCTTGCGCAGCGCCAGCCCGATCCATTTGGCGTGCTGCCAGTAGTCGGCCCAGGAATAGGATTTCCAGATGCCCAGATCCTTTTCCCGATGCGCGGTGCGGTCGCCCAGGGCGGCGCAGCGTTTCTGGAACAGCTCGGGGATGGTAACGCAGCCATCGACCCTCACGGGGCGCTGGCCGGGCGTGGCGTTGAATTGAACGCCGTTGATGGTGGTCTGCGGGGGCAGGGTGGTCATGTTCATCCGGCTCACCTCCACGTCTTCTTGCGTTTCCAGCGGCGGTTTTCCCGCGCGCCTTCCTCCTGCACGCCCAGATAGAAGTTCTGGATGTCCTCGGACCGCATCAGCATGTCGGCGGGGCCGTCCATCACGATGCGCCCGACCTCCATGACATAACCATGATCGGCCAGTTCCAGCGCGGCGTTGGCGTTCTGCTCGACCAGCATCATGGTCATGTTTTGCTCGTCGTTCAAACGTCTGAGGATGCCGAAGATCTCTTGGACCAGCAGCGGCGACAGGCCCAGCGAGGGTTCGTCCAGCAGCATGATGCGCGGGTTGGCCATCAGGCCGCGGCCGATGGCCAGCATCTGCTGCTGCCCACCCGACAAAGTGCCGGCCTCTTGATTGCGGCGTTCCTTCAGGACCGGGAAGTAAGAAAACACCAACTCGCGGTCGCGCTCGATCTGGGCCTTGTCGTGCAGGGTATAGGCCCCCAGGCTGAGGTTTTCGTTCACCGTCAGCAGCGGGAACACCTCGCGCCCCTCGGGCACATGCACGATGCCCTTCTGGACGATCTTGTGCGGCTCTAACCCTTGGATTTCCTCGCCGTCGAAGGTGATGGTTCCCTTTTCCGGGTCCATCACGCCCGAGACGGTCTTCATCAGCGTCGTCTTGCCCGCCCCGTTGGCGCCCAGGATCGAGACGATCTGGCCCGGGTGCACGTCCAGCGACACGCCGCGGATCGCCATGATCGGGCCATAGAAGCTTTCGATGTTGCGGATGCTCAGGATCGGTGCGCTCATGAGGCTTTCCCCAGATAGGCTTCGACGACGGCGGGGTGCGATTGCACCTGCGCCGGTGTCCCCAGGGCCAGTTTCGCCCCATCGGCCATGGCCAGCACCCGGTCGGACACGCCCGAGACCAGCCCCATGTCATGTTCGACCATCAACACTGTGATCCCCATCTGCCGCCGGATGTCGTCGATCCACCAGCGCATGTCGGTGGTTTCTTCGACCGACAGCCCCGAGGCCGGTTCATCCAGCAGCAGCAGCTTGGGGTCGGTGGCCAGCGCGCGCGCGACCTCGACCACCTTGCGGACGCCGTAGGGCAGGCCGGCGATCATCTTGTCGCGATAGGCCTGCAGGTCGAGGAAATCGATGATCTCTTCGACCTTCTCGCGGTTCTCCAGCTCTTGCCGGCGGGCCGAGGGAGTAAAGAATACCTCAGACAGCAGGTTGGTACGCCGGTGGCGGTGCCGCCCGACCAGCAGGTTCTGCAACACGGTTGCATGTTCGAACAGCTCGATGTTCTGGAAGGTGCGCGCCACGCCATAGGCGGCCACGCCCGAGGGCTTCACCTGCAGCAGATCGTGCCCGTCGAACCGGATCTGGCCCGCGTATGGGTCGTAAAAGCGCGAGATCAGGTTGAACACCGTGGATTTGCCCGCCCCGTTCGGGCCGACGATGGCAAAGACCTCGCCTTCTTCGACCGAAAAGGACAGGTCGTTCACCGCCGTCAGGCCACCGAATTTCAGGGTGACGTTCTCGAATTCCAGCAGGCTCATCTCAGGCGCTCCGTCTTGAGATAGGATTTCTGACGCTTGAACATGTCCTTGCGGTAGAAGGGGAACAGCTCGAACCAGGTGCGGATTTTCAGCCAGCGACCATAGATGCCCATCGGCTCGAACAGGATGAACCCGATCAGGATCATGCCGAAGATGCCGAATTCCAGCCCCGGAATGGCGACGGTTCCGCCACCGAAAAGGGCGCCCGCGTATTCCTTGGCGATCGACAGGAATTGCGGCAGAAACCCGATGACGATGGCGCCCAGAAACGCGCCGTGGATCGAGCCCAGCCCGCCGATCACGATCATCATCAGCAGCTGGATCGAGATTACCACGCTGAAGGTTTCGTTGTTGAAGGCCCCGGCATAGAGGCCCATCAGCGCCCCCGCCCATCCGGTCACGGCGCAGGACAGGGCAAAGGACACGGTCTTGGTGCGGGCGATGTCGATGCCCATCGCCTGCGCGGACACTTCCGAGTCGCGCACGGCGATGAAGCTGCGCCCCAGCGGCGTGCGCAGAAGGTTGATATAGCCCAGCGTGACCAGAACCGTGACGGCCAACACCAGCCAGTAGAACTGCTCGGGCGTGCCCCAGCGATCGACCAGATGGCCGAATATTTCGACCCCGCCCATGTACTTGCCCGCCACGCCGCCGGTGATCGGTTCCGCCAGAACGATGAGGTCGTCCATCAGGATCGACAGGGCCAGGGTGAAGATCGCCAGATAGATGCCGTGCAGCCGCAGGGCAGGGATGGCAACCGTGACCCCGGCGATGCCGGTCAGAATGCCGGCCAGCGGAAAAGCCACCAGAAACGGCACGCCGGACTCGATCAGGATCACGTTGGCATAACAGCCAAAGGCCAGAAACGCCGCGTGGCCCAGGCTGGCCTGGCCGGTATGCCCGGTCAGGATCATCAGCCCCAGCCCGGCGATGGCCCAGATCAGAACGTTCGTCAGCTCTCCCAGATAGAACGCGTCCAGCCACCACGGCGCGGCAATGACCACCGCCAGCAGGATCAGGTAGAGCGACAACTGGTATCCGTCCTTCCACGGGCGGATGTCCTGCATGTAGTCGGTTTTGAAAACGATCCTCATGCGCTCAGACCTTCTTGACCCGGACCTGGCTGAACAGGCCGTGCGGACGGAAGATCAGCACCGCCAGCAACAGCGCATAAGGCGCGATCTGACTGTAGCCCGCGGCGATGTAGCGGCTGGCGAAGGGTTCGATCACGCCGACGATCAGACCGCCCGCCAGGGCTCCGGGCAGGCTGCCGAACCCGCCGATGACCGCAGCCGCAAAGGCCTTGATCCCCAGCAGCCCGGTGGTCGGGTCGACCGAACCCTTGGCGGCAAACAGGATGCCCGCGATCCCGGCCACGACACCGGCCAAACCCCAGATGAACCCCTGCACGCGCTTGACCGGGATGCCCATGTAATAGGCCGCCAACTGGTTCTGCGAGGCGCCCTGCATCGCCAGACCCAGCTTGGTCTTGCTGAAAAACACATACAGCCCCCAGGTCAGCAGCACGGTCACGACGATGACCGCCACGTCCTCCATCCCCAGAACCAGCCCGCCAAAGCGGACCTCCTTGCCGGCCAGCGGGTTTTCCAGCGTCTGCGGCTCGTGCCCCCAGATCAGCCCGGCAACAAAGCGGATCACGAAGCCTAGGGCGATGGTCAGGATGACCACGGCGGTCTGGCTTTCCCCGAACAGGCGGCGGATGATCAGCCGATCCAGCAGATACCCCAGCGCGCCCATGATCCCCAGCGAGATGGGCAGGGCCAGCCAGAAGGGCAGGCCCATGTATTCTGTATTGGTCAATCCGATGGTGACGAAGGCACCCAGCATCATGAAATCGCCCTGGGCGAAGTTCACGGCCTCGGTCGCCTTGTAGATCAACACGAAGCCAAGCGCGATCAGGCCGTAGACACAGCCATTCGCCAGCCCGCTGATCAGCAGCTGTGCGTTGTCCAAATTCTCCTCCCATTTGCCGGTTGGCCCGGCATCTTTTGTGTGCGCCCCGGATCTCCTCCAATCTCCGGGGCGCGCATTCTACTATGGCGTGATGATGACCTTTCCGTCACTCTTTTTCAGCGCATCGGCCAACCCGGAAACGATATTTCGCAGCGGCAGGTGTGTGGACACGTCGGTTTTCCAGCGTCCGTCGGCAAACCGGGCTTGCACCTCGGCCACCACGCGCATCTGGTCCTCGGGCGGCGTGGACATCATCCACTGAGTCAGCCAGAACCCTTCGATCCGCTTGCTCATGAAAATCAATTGCCCCATCTGGGTCAGTCGCGGGGCCTCGGTGCTCAGCTTGCCATAGCTGACCCAGCGCGCGCCGTTGGGCATGGCGCAGAAGATCTGCTCGGACAGCTGGTCGCAGACCGCATCCAGAAACACGCGCGGTTTCAGGGTTGCGCTGGTCTGCGCGAATTTCTCGACAACATCGCTGTCGGTGGTCACAAGAACCTCGGCCGCGCCGTGGAATTTCAGCAATTCGACCGCCTCGGCCCGGCGAACCATGGCGATGGGCTTCAGCCCCAGATCACGCCCCAACCCGCACATCAGCTTGCCCAACTGGCTGGTTGCCGCCGATACGACAAAGGACTTTCCGGCCGATTTGGCGATATCGACCATCGCCATCGCAGTCAGCGGGTTCACGATCTGCGCGGCCCCGTCGTCATCCGAAATCTCGGCGCGCAACGGGATGCACATCTGTGCCTGGGTCAGCGCATATTCGGCCCAGGCCCCCGAACCCGAGGCGACGAAAGCCACGCGCTGACCCATCAGCGCCTCGGCCCCTTTTCCGGTGGCGACCACGTCACCGCACCCCTCGAAGCCAGCCGGGGCGCCCTTGACGCGTGGTTGGCCGTATTCACCCTTGATGAAGTGGATGTCGGACGGGTTCACCGAAGCGGCGCGCAGACGGATCAAAACCTGACCGGGCCCCGCAACGGGCACCGGGATTTCGACCTCTTCCAGCCAGTCCGAGGCTTGCTCGATCACAGGTCCGGTGGCGGTTTTGGCGTATCCTTCGAATTTCTGCACCACGGCGAACATGGTTTTGGGCAACTCGGTCACTTTGCTCTTCCTCTTGGGTCGTTACCCGATTTTTTGTGGCCCGTCCCAAGCGGGTGGATTGCCCGCACGCTGGGATCAACCAAGGCCACAGCCGATCAGGGCAGCCTGTTGGAGCCAAGCCAAGCAAATGCGGCCCTGTCCGTCAATCGACCCGTTCTGTTACGTTACGGAAGCGGCTCGGCTTGGCCGGACATCCTGCGCCATGCTGCCGGGCGGCCCAGGAAAACCTCATTGGATCAGCAGGTTGCGTAATTCCTGCAGCTTCAGGGCGGCGGTTTCCGGGGCGGCCTTGATCTCGTCCAGAATGGCAATGACCTTGGCCTGGATGTCCTGGCTCAGCTGACTGTTGCGCACCTCGTCAACCATCTTGTCATAGTCGAACTGATCCGCGGTCAGCATGCCCTCCTGAACCCAAGCGTTGATCAGTTCGCTTCCTTGAGCCGTCAGCGCAGCCACCTGATCGCTGGTCTGATCGGCAAGGTCAGTGGCGGCCTGACCCGCCTGCTCGGCAGTTTCCGAGGCCTGCTCGACGACTGAAGACGCAGCTTCGCTGGCTTGATCTCCAGCTTCCGAAAGTGCTTGCTCTGCGGCTTCGGTCACGGCGGTCGCGGCGTCGCCGATGGCCTCTCCGGCCTGTTGCGCGGCCGATTCAAGTTTCTCGGCTGGAGTGGGTTCGGGTTGTTTCAAATACAAATAGGCGCCGACGCCTAGAACGGCGATGACGGCGACAAGGATCAGGCGGGACATCACGGGTCTCCTCTTTGGATGCATGGTATCGAGATGTGCTCAAACTAGTTGAGTTCAAAGGGGAAAACCCGTGTTTTCCTTCCTCGATCCGCGTTTGAGCCGCCGGGCGCTGATCGGCGCAGTTGGGCCGGCAAGATCACGCCGTCACGGGAAAAAGGCGCGATGAATTCATCCAAGCCGCGTACTGCAATGCGATCATGTATGGTGATAGTGGCGGAGAGACAGGCAGCCATGTGAGGGTCCTGGGTGGTCCACGTGAGTCCGATAAGACTTTTATAATAAACAATATTTCTTAATTTGGCCTCCGAAATGGTCTTGTGAGTTCCGGTGGTTTCCAGCATCAAATGGGGGATAAACTGATGGACAAGAAAGTGGACCTCGCAGACTCATGGCAGCAGGCAAACCCCTGACGGCAACCTTTGTAAAGAACGTAACCAAGCCTGGGAAATACTTCGACAACAGCCGCTACGGCCTGTTTCTGAGAATAGACAAGGATGGCCGCAAATACTGGATTCAGCGGATCGTGATTTCCGGCAAGCGCCGCGAGATCGGCCTTGGCGGCTATCCCCTTGTCACATTGTCGATGGCGCGGGAACAGGCGGCTGAGAACAAGCGCAAGGCGTATCTGGGCGGCGATCCTCTGGCAGAGAAACGCAAAGCCAAGATGGCCACGGACTTTGCCAGCGTCGTGGAAAAGTACCTGGAGGCCAAGCTGGCGGAGTTCCGCAGCGAGAAACACAAGAAGCAGTGGCGCGCGACCCTGGACACCTACGCCATTCCGGTGATCGGGCATATGCCCGTGGAAACCATCGACGTCACGGACGTTGTCTCGGTTCTCAAGCCGATCTGGGAAGAGAAGACCGAAACCGCCAGCCGCTTGCGTGGACGCCTTGAGAAGGTCTTGTCCTGGGCGACCGTGAACGAGTTGCGCACCGGCGACAATCCGGCGCGCTGGAAAGGCAACTTGTCGGAGGTTCTGCCCAAACCCAGCAAGGTCGCAACCGTGAAGCATCACCCTGCGCTGGCGCAGAGTGACACCGGGCGCTGGTGGGCCGATCTTGCGAGTCGGGACGGCATGTCGATCAAGGCGCTTCAATTTGCGGCGCTCACGGCCTCGCGCTCGGGTGAGATACGCGGCATGACCTGGGATGAAGTGGACTTTGAGGCGGGTCATTGGACCATTCCAGCCGCGCGCATGAAGGCGCGGCGGCAGCATCGCGTTCCGCTGACCCCCACAATGATTGCCTTGCTGAAGGAACTTCCCCGGCTTGAGGGCTCGCCTTATGTGTTTTTTGGAGCCAAGGGCGGCATGCTGTCTGACATGGCCTTGTCGTCCGTCATGCGGAAGATGCATCAGGCCGATCTGGCAAAAGGCGGCCCCGGCTATGTTGACGCCAAGAGCGGCGCGCCCGCTGTACCGCATGGGCTGCGCTCAACCTTCCGCGATTGGGCCGCAGAAGAAGGCTATGACCACCACATGGCGGAACTCGCGCTGGCCCATAACGTCGACAGCATGGTCGTGCGCGCCTACCGCCGGACCGATGCCCTGGAGCGCCGCCGCAAGATGATGGTTGCCTGGGAAAAATTCCTGAAAAAAGAATAGTTGAAAAACAGACGCTTAGCATTTCCGTCCAAAAAAAGCGCAATTCATATGAATTCCCGTACCTAATCCCCCAATCCAACAGCCAACCCATTGGGAAATTTACGTTTTGACCTGCCATCGGGAGCCCGTTGGCAGGTGTTTTTTCCTGTGCTTATTCGAACTTACGCGGCGCTTACTGGCAGTTGGCGCTTCGTGTCGGCCCCGGTGCGCCAACACCGGAACCGACGGGACGTCAGGAATTTAGAGCAATCCCTGCCTTCCTCGATACTGCCGACAACAGGTCGCGTCAAAAGAAATGGCGTGGCGTTCGAAGAGGCACTTTGCAATGCAAGAAAAGATCTACCGCAGGCCGGCTGTGGAATCCCTGGTTGGGCTTTCCCGGTCCACCCTCTACGCGATGATCGCGGAGGGCGCGTTTCCGAAACCCATCAAGCTCGGGAAACGGGCTGTCGGCTGGCGTCAGTCCGATGTTTTGAGCTGGCTGGAAAGCCGCGCAAGCGCAGAGGTGTGAGCCATGACTGACACTCTGCAAGCAGCGAGCATCGCGCAAGGAACCGATCACCGAGAAACCTCGGACTTCTATCGTGGCGAGGTGTTCCGTCGCGGGCGCTATCGTGTCGCGGTGTGCCGGGACGGGCTGCAATGGTTGTTCCAGCGCCAGCGGTTCGAGTTTGCGGCTGGTGGAGCGGCGTGGGACACGTTGGGCTACTGTGTGACCCGGAAGGCCCTGATCCGCCTCCACCAGACGCACAAAGCGCCGCAGCACCCAATGCTGCAGACCCTTCCCAAGCGGTTCAAGCGGGAGGTGGCGTGATGCGGGACGCGGAAACCATCACACGTGCGTTGGGCGGGCGGTGGTCCGGGCGGTCGGGCATTGCCTGCTGTCCGGCTCATGAAGATCGCTCCCCGAGTCTCAGCATCGCCAACGGGCATTCTGGTCAGCTTTTGCTGACCTGTCATGCCGGGTGCAGCTTCATGCATGTTCTGGACGCGCTCAAGGGGCTGGGCCTGGTCAATGGTACAGAAACGGCCTCGCAACCCAGCCCCGAGATCGTGCGCAAACGCCAGGAAGACGAACGCCGCCACAATCAGCGGCGCGCGCAGATCGCCCGATCCCTCTGGCGCGAGTCCCGACCCATTCACGGAACACCGGGCGAAACCTACCTGCGCCATCGTGGGGTCACATGTCCGCTGCCGGACAGCCTGCGTTACGTGGCTGCGTGCTGGCATCCGATGGCGGAACGGGTGCCCGCCCTTGTCGGGTATGTCGGCGGCTCCGAAACCTTCGCCGTGCACCGGACGTATCTACGTGTGGACGGCACCGGCAAAACGGACCTGTCCCCCGGCAAGGCCATGTTGGGGGCAACCAGGGGCGGTGCGGTTCAACTTTCTGACGCACCTGGGCGGCTTGTAGTGACGGAAGGCATCGAAACAGGGCTGTCGCTGCTTTCCGGTCTGTTGGATGGCCCTGCAACCGTATGGGCGGCGTTGAGCGCCAGCGGCATGAAGTCTCTGCGCCTGCCGGATCGTCCTGGCGACCTGGTGATAGCCCCCGATGGCGACGCCGTGGGCCGCGAGGCGGCGCAAGTGCTGGCACATCGCGCCTATGCTCTGGGATGGCGCGTCTCATTGCTGCCCGCCCCTGATGGCTTCGACTGGAACGACGTGCTGACGGGAAAGGCAAAAGCGCAATGACCCTCCATCCGAAAGAACAGAGTTTTGCGCCGGATTGGCCGGAACCGGCATCGCGGTTTTTGCGCGATGAGCGTGCGGCTGCGCCAAGATTGCCGCTGGAAGAGGTCTTTGGGCCGACATGGGCGCACTGGATCACCGCTGCCGCTGAGGCAAAGTCATCGCCACCGGATTACATCGTGGCCGCTCTGTTGGCTGTGGCCGGATCGTTGATCGGGAATACGCGTTGGGTATCGCCCTGGGCAGGATGGTCGGAACCGCCGATCCTGTGGACGATGGCAATTGGCCTGCCGTCCAGCGGCAAATCCCCTGGCCTCGACGCGGTGTTGACCCCGCTCCGCAAGGCTGAACGGGAGCTCCGCAAAAACGCGGAAGGCGAACTCGCCCAATGGCGGGAAGCTGCGGAGATCGCGAAGATTGCCGAAAGCACCTGGAGGGAAGCGACCAAGGCCGCCATCAAGGACGGCTCCACACCGCCCGAGCGGCCCGAGGCCGCCAATCCAGGTCAGGAACCTTTTCTGCCGCGTTTGTGCGTCGCGGACGGCACCGTGGAGCGCCTGGCCGTGATCCTGGAAAAGCAGGCGCGCGGAACACTGGCGGCTCGGGATGAGTTGGCCGGGTGGCTGCAAGGCATGACACGCTATTCCGGCGGCGGATCGGATCGGCCGTTCTGGCTCGAAGCCTATGGCGGTCGTGCCTATACGGTCGAACGTATGGGGCGCGATCCTGTATACATAGATCGGCTGTCCATCGGCGTTGTGGGCGGTATCCAACCTGACAAGCTGAATGGCTTGCTCATCAATACCGATGATGACGGCCTGTTGGCGCGGTTCATGCCGATCTGGCCCGATCCCGTTCCGATACGGCGTCCGCGATGCAGCCCGGATGATGCGTTCATAGAGCGCGCGTTGAGCAGGCTTCTATCCCTACATATGGTAACAGACGATCACGACGTCACGCGGCCTTGGCTGATACCGTTTACGGAAGAGGCTTGTGACCGCCTCGATGCGTTACGTAGCTATGTAAGGCAGTTGGAATCCGAGGCCGACGGGCTATTGCTCTCATATATAGGTAAGCTGCCCGGTATGACGGTTCGGCTTGCCCTGGTGCTATCTTACCTGGACTGGGCAACAGGGATCGAAGAGGAAACGCACCAGGTCAGCGCGGAGGAATTCGACCGGGCGGCGGAGTTCGTCAAATCCTACGCCTTGCCGATGGCGCGGCGCGCCTATGCCAGCGCGTCCTTGTCAAAGACCGAACGCGCCGCACGCCGCCTGGTGGCCGTGATCCGGGACCAAGGCTGGGAGCGCTTCACGTCCCGCGAGGTCTTGCGCCTGGATCGGTCAGGATTGGCGACCGCTACTGAGTTAAATCCAGCCCTCAAGGCACTGGAAGAAGGCGATATTGTTCGACAGGTGGAGCAACCGTCAGGTGCCATGGGCGGGCGGCGCTCACGTCTCTACATCGTCAACCCTGCAATCCACCTGGCAGGCAAGTGATAAGCCCCATGACAAAACCGACAAATCTGACAGAATCCCCAAGCGCGCAGGTTTTGTCGGTTGTGTCGGTTTTGTCAGGTCAGTGACTAGAGGGCGGAAGCGGGCGTTCGCTACGTTAGCGAGATATTTTAAGAGTTGGGCGACAAACGGACGGTGCCTTACGGCCCAAGAGGGTGACGTTTTGTTGCGGGCTCTCATGCAAACCAGTTGTGCTAACACCCAGTTATCGAAACCTTATGTTACTGGTAGTTTCTTGGTGACAGGCCGCTATCATGAGAAGTGGCGGAAACTGGCAAGTGTTGCCACATCGGCCCAACAGCGGTATGTGCCGAAGAGGTGGGAGTGCGTCAAGGCACACATATTTGTTTGTTTGGAGGACCGGACTTGGCAGCAGAGATTGAACGCTCGCATTGGTCTATCGTGCTTCTGGGTAGTTTCAACCCGTCCATTTTTCACCCCGCATGGTTCGCCCAGAACGAGGTGATTTCACAAGAACATGTAGAATCATCCGAAGTTGGCGTCATCCATAGGGAGGTAGCCTCAATGACGCTCGGCAATCAAATCAGAGTAACTTGCGAAGCGAATAGATTTCAGGTGGAAGTTTCAAAAGCACCGGAAATCATACTTCTCGACCTGGTATCCAAGGTTTTCGGAGATTTGCTTCCTCACTCGCGAGTGCAAAGCTTTGGGATCAATAAATCCGTGCATTTCCGCGCATCGTCGCCGGAGAGAAGAACACAGATTGGTAGGATGCTCGCACCGACCGACCCATGGGGTGAGTTTGGAAAGCGCATCCAACGCAGCGAAGGTGAACAAGTTGGCGGATTGATGTCTCTCAGAATGAGAGAAATCAAAAACGACGACGACACAACAGGATCACTTGAAGCCCGAATCGAGCCATCTCAGGCATTGGACAAAATGAGTGGTATTTTCGTTGCGGTGAACCGCCACTTCGATCTTCGAGACTACAAAGAGGGCTCCGGGGCACTTCAGGCAATTAGGAAGCTTGATCAAGAGTTTGCTCAGGCCTTAATAGATAGCGACGAAATAATTGACTCTATAGCGAGTATTTCAGCATGAGCGCCACTGCCATAAGAGAGATCGACGACAGCGCGAGCGCTTCTAGGGTTCGAGCGCGAGAGGAACTAAATTTTTTGCCTCTCGACTTGAATATCGAAGAGGTGACGGACGAACAGGCTGAAAATATGGACATGTCTGCAGACCGGTTTTTGGCATGGGCCGAAGAACTGGGGCCGCGCTTTATTGGCGTGGATGTTGAAGAATTCAAAGCGTTTCGTTGCCCGGCAGTCCGCAGCCACCATCAAGTGCGCACCGATCCTTCCACAACCGGTAACGTCGTTGAGTGGGAAGGGATTGTCGAAACAGTCGAAGAGGACGCATTTTTCGCCCGGCTCGTGGCGGTGAAGGGTTTAAAAAACGATTTCGACGAGTTTACAAGCTTTGATCTCTCCGATGTTCAACCCGGCGACCGCAACTTAGTCGAGCCGGGTGCGATTTTCAGGCTTTTGTTGGGAACTCAAGCAATTGGAGGGACCCGGGAAAAGGTCTGTAATATTGTGTTTCGCAGATTGCCCGCTTGGAAGAAGAGTAGCATGCACGAAGCGCAACGGCGCCTTGATGCAATGTTCGATCGTATCGAGTGGGTAGATGCAGCAGAAGCCGAAGGCGACTGAAGCCGAGATCACGGTTTTCGGGCCGGGTTACGGTGAATCGGTGGTCGTCCACTTTGGTGATGACCGCTGGTTCATAGTAGATTCGACACTCGGCAACCGGAAAGAAGAACCCGCATCGATTCAATACCTTCGATCGCTCGGTGTTGATCTTGAAAATTCCGTCGAACTGGTGGTCATCACTCATTGGCACGACGATCACATACGCGGTGCGGTGGCCACAATAGACGCTTGTCCAAGCGCAAAAATCTGCATTTCTCAGGCTCTTACGGAACAGGAGTTCAAAAAATTTGCGGGGGCATTGTCTTCAAACACTCAGTCGGCACACGGATCCGGCGTCGACGAATTCATTGGTGTGGTCAAGAGGATGATGATGGCCGGACGCGGCCCCCACAGAGGAAGCCAAGACAAGCGCATTCTGTCGGTCGGTTCGGAACATCTGTCACACTCTCAATCCTTCGAGCTTTGGACACTCTCTCCTTCCGATTTCCAAACTACAATAAGTGAAGCAAAGTTTGCGGAGCGGCTGCCTGAAACCGGGAAAGCAATCAAGCGTGCCGTTCCCACCGGACCGAACAACCACTCTGTGGCGCTTTGGCTCGTGTTCGGCGAAGCAAATGTAGTCCTAGGTGCAGACCTCGAAACTACGGCAGACCCCCGTGCAGGTTGGGACTCTGTCGTCTCGTCAAGAAACCGCCCACAAGGATCGGCCGACTATCTCAAAGTACCTCACCATGGTTCCATCACGGGCCACCATGATGGCCTTTGGAACAATGTTCTCGAAAAAAATCCAGTGGCAGTCCTAACACCTTGGAATCGGAACAAGGGCCTCCCTCAGGCGTCCGACGTCGAGCGCCTTGGAGGATTGACGAAAAGGCTGTATCTGACAGCGCCGACGAACGCCTTAGTCCGCTCGAAGCACGATCATGAGGTAGAAAAGCTGATGCGAAGATTCGGCGTGAAGACTTTCCGACATCCGACGCGGATTGCGGTAGTGACCGCGCGAAGGGAGCTTGAAGGCGGTATCGGAGAGTGGATCGTTACTAAATGGGAAATGGGCAACTAGCTGTTGCGAGCTGCGCATGGGAGAGCCGCGCCGGACGTGGAGCAAGCTGTTGGTTCACCAAGATTTCGGCGGCGGTTTTTCGCCCTCACAATAGACTTTGCTGGACCAGAATTTCGATCAAACGATCAATTTACGCTTTGGCGAAGCGCCACTGCAGCGATGTATTGCTCGACGAAAGTCCGACTTGAGCCGATAGCCGATAAATTTAGATTCGGCCATACCAGCATGGGAGCTTATTGACGACCGAGCTTTGTCTGTGCCCACTATGGCCAGACCCACTTTCGAGGGGGGGGGTAAATGGGGGGGTACGCTACGAACGATTTGCTAAAATGACTATAAATACAGTCACTTAAGAAAAATTGATGGCGGAGAGACAGGGATTCGAACCCTGGGTGGGCTTGCACCCACAACGGTTTTCGAGACCGCCCCGTTCGACCACTCCGGCACCTCTCCGCGGGGGTCTGTGAGGGGGGGATTTAGTGATGATCGCCGGAGGGTGCAAGCAGAAAATTCGTCAATATCGCATCCGGCCGATTTTCCATTGCCTGAGCGGTGAAATATCCTAGGCTGAAGCCCATGCAATACTCCATTACCTTCATCGCTCGTATCGCTATTTTCTCGCTGGGTCTGCTGTTTGCGCTTGGGCAGGCGGCGCAGGCCGCAAGCCGAGACCGGATTGAGGCCTTCCTCGAAACCACCGGATTCGACGTGGCGCTGGAGAGCATCGCGCTGGCGTCCGCTTCGGCGCCTCAGATGGTGGGGATCGACCCCGAGGGGTTCGGTTCGCAATGGACACGGTTGTCGGAAGAGGTGTTCGACACCGAAAAGATGCACGAAACCGCTGTGTCCATACTGGAGCAGACGCTTAGCGACGAGGCCCTGACCCATGCGGTCGAGTTCTATGCCTCGGATCTGGGACAGCGACTGGTCGAGGCGGAGAACGCCTCGCACATGATCGAGGACGATGACGCCAAGCAGGCCGAGGGTCTCAGGATCGTGGCCGATCTGGTCCGAGAGGGGTCGATGCGGGTCGAGATCCTCAAGCGGATGAACAGGGCAATCGACGCCAGCGAAACGGCGCTGCGGGCGGTCCAGGAAATCCAGGTGCGTTTTCTTCTGGCGGCCAGTGCGGCCGGTGTCATCGATCTGCAACTCGACGCCGACGGCCTGCGCGCGATGATGAAGGCGAACGAGACCCAGATGCGCCAATCAATGCAGCAGTCGGCGTTGGCCAATGCCGCTTATACTTATCAAACCTTCTCGGACGCCGATCTCGAGGCCTACACCCGGGCGCTCGAGCATCCGTTAATGCAGCAGGTCTATGAACTGCTCAATGCGGTGCAGTACGAGATCATGGCGAACCGGTTCGAGACGCTGGCCGCGCGGATGGCCGAGCTGCGCCCGGTTCAGGACATCTGATGCAAGTCGTTCTGACCCTGTGGCTGATCTGCGCCGGATGGGCGGCCGCCGCGGCAACGTCCGAGACGGCCGAGCGGTTGGCTGCAGCGCTGCACCTGCGCGAGGTGGCGCAGATTCTCAGCAACGAGGGCGTTCAGCAAGTCGATGACATCGACGGGGCCATGCTGGAGGGCCGGGGCGGCTCGTATCTGCGGGCTCAGATCGAGGACTTCTATGACCCTGCGTGGATGCATGATCGGCTGATCGAATCCCTGGCCGCCGGGATGACCGCGACCGAGATGACACAGGCGGCCGTGTTTTTCGAGGGCGAGACCGGCCGGACGGTCGTTCGGCTCGAGAATTCCGCCCGGCGGGCCTTTTCGGAAGAATCGATCCGGCAGGCGGCCTTGGACGCCCTTGCCGGGGCGGATCAGGAGGCCGAGTTCTTTCGCTTGATCGACGAATTTGTCCAGATCAATGATCTAGTGGACCAGAATGTCGCCGGCACTCTCGGCGCGGATTACGCGTTTCTGCGCGGGCTCGCCGACGGGCAGGGCGTGGTCGCGGACAGTGACCAGATGCTGGCGCAACTGCTCGAACAGGCCGGAGAAACCGAGGATGACACGCGCGAATGGCTGTATTCGTTCCTGATGTTGGCCTATGGTCCGCTTGATCCGGCGCAGCTGCGCGAAAACATCGCCTTTTCCCGGACCGAGGCCGGCCGGGCGCTGAACCGCGCGTTGTTTGCGGGGCTTGGCGACATGTACGAGGATCTTTCCTATCAGGTTGGCTTTACAGTAGGGCAGGTTCTGAACGCATCAGATCTTTAGGCGCGGTTTGGTGTTGACTTTGGGCCGGTATCCATGGATAAGCGCGCATCCCGGCCGGAACCTCCGCGCCGGGTCTCGTTATTGCTGGCCGGACGGGTGCGCCCTGATGGTCGTTCATCCGCCCGAAAAGGGCGCGCTGTTCGAGGTGGCTTTGGCCGAAACACCCGTCTGACGGGGACCACAGAACGCGGTAGAAAAAGGAAAGACGCATGTTTGCAGTCCTCAAGACTGGCGGCAAGCAGTACAAGGTTCAGGCGGGCGACGTGCTCCGCGTTGAAAAACTGGCTGCCGACGCAGGTGAAAAAGTCCAATTCAACGACGTTCTGATGCTGGGTGGCGATGCCCCCGTTGTCGGTGCGCCGTTCATCGATGGCGCGGCCGTTCAGGCAGAAGTGATCGAACAGATCAAAGGTGACAAGGTCATCAAATTCGTCAAGCGCCGCCGCAAGCACAGCTCGAAGCGCACCGTTGGCCACCGTCAGAAGCTGACCCTGGTCAAGATCACCGACATCCTGCCCTCGGGTGCGGACAAGTCGGGCGTCAAGGCCGCCACCGGTTCCGCACCGGCAGGTGAAGTTGCGAAAGCAGCGAAACCCGCCAAAAAAGCCGCTGCCAAGGCAGAGGCCCCGGCCGCTGCTGCTGCCGCTGACGATCTGACCAAGATCACCGGTGTTGGTCCCGCAGCTGCCAAGAAACTGGCCGAAGCCGGTATCGAAAGCTTTGCCGCTCTGGCCGCCTTGTCGGACGAGCAGATTGCTGCTATCGAGACGGTCAAAGTGAAACCCGAATGGGTTGAGCAGGCCAAAGAGCTGGCCAAAGGCTAAGGAGAGAGAGAATGGCACATAAAAAAGCTGGCGGTTCCTCCCGTAACGGCCGCGACTCAGCGGGTCGTCGCCTTGGCGTGAAACTGTATGGTGGCCAGGCTGCCGTTGCAGGCAACATCATTGTGCGTCAGCGCGGCACCAAGTTTTGGCCGGGCGAAGGCGTTGGCATGGGCAAGGATCATACCATCTTTGCAACCGTTGATGGCGCCGTGAAGTTCCACAAGGGACTTAAAAACCGCACCTTCATTTCGGTCCTGCCAGTGGCGGAGGCCGCAGAGTAAGCCGAAACCCAGAAGGTTTAAGAAAAATTCATGGGGGACCGGCACAAAGTGCCGGTCCCTTTTTCGTTTTGACGCAGATGTGATCGAAAACCCCGATGCCCGTTGCGACCACCAGTTTCCTGATCTTTGCCGCCAGCCAGGTCGGCACGCCGGGACCGGCCAACATGGTCCTGTTGGGAACGGGTGCGCGCTATGGGTTCCGCGCGGCACTGCCTTTCGTGGCAGGTGTTATTCTGGGTAAGCAGCTGATCATTTGGCCGCTGGGCTTTGGCCTTCTGCAACTGGCAGAACAGGCTCCAACCGCGTTTGCAGTTCTGAAATACGCTTCGGCGGCTTATATTTGCTGGCTTGCGTGGAAAATCGCCAACCTGCGCCTGTCCAATCAGGGCGCAGGCGAGTCGGTTCCCGGATTCTGGGCCGGGTTGGTGGTGCATCCACTGAACCCCAAGGCGTGGGCGATGATCATCGCGGGGTTCACCGGTTTCGTAGCGGCGGGGACATCGGTGCTGAGTGCGACGCTCACGATCGCGCTCGTTCTGTTGACCTGCCAGTTGGTCCTGCATCCGATCTGGACCTTTGCGGGGGATAGAATTGCCCGTGTGGTTGCGGGACGGCCGGCGGAAAAATATCTGATGTGGACTCTCGCGGGTCTGACTGTTGCATCCGTACTTTTCGTGTTGTTCGGAGGAGGAACACACCAATGAAACTTGAGGCAATCATAAATCAGCCGGTCATTGAAACCGAGCGGTTCGACCTGCGCCCGCTGCGCCGGTCGGACATGGGCCTGATCGAGCATTACGCAGGGGACGAGCGCGTGGCGCGCATGACCACGTCGATCCCGCACCCTTTGCCGCCCGGTTCGATCGAGGCTTTCGTGACCCGCGCCATGGCCGAGGACCGGGACGAGGACGTCTGGGCCATGGACGCCACCAAGGATGGCGGGCCCGAGTTGATCGGGGTGATCTCGCTCAAGCGGCTTGATCGCAACCAGTCCGAAGTGGGCTATTGGGTCGCGCCCTTGTACTGGAACACGGGCATCGCCTCGCTGGCAGTGGAAGCGCTGGTTCAGGCGAACCCGCTGGAAAACGCCACGATGTTTGCCAGCGTGTTTCAGGACAATCCCGCCTCGGCGCGTGTTCTGACCCATTGCGGGTTCCAGTATCTTGGCGATGCCGAAAGCTTCTCGGTGGCGCGCGACGCAAATGTGCCCACCTGGACGTACAGCAAAAAACTCTGACTTGTGGCCGATGGGGCCTTTGCAGTAGGGGACTGACATGAAATTTCTCGATCTTGCAAAGGTCTACATCCGGTCCGGGGCCGGCGGTAGCGGGTGCGTCAGCTTCCGACGCGAAAAGTACATCGAATACGGCGGCCCCGATGGCGGGGACGGCGGCAAGGGCGGGTCCGTCTGGGCCGAGGTCGTGGACGGGCTGAACACCCTGATCGACTTCCGTTATCAGCAGCATTTCTTTGCCAAGAACGGCCAGCCCGGCCGGGGCCAGCAGCGCACCGGCAAGGATGGCGACGACATCATCCTGCGTGTGCCCGTCGGAACCGAGATCTTGGACGAGGATCAGGAGACGGTGATCGCCGACCTGACCGAGGTGGGGCAACGTGTCCTGCTGGCGCGGGGTGGCAATGGTGGTTTTGGCAACCTGCATTTCAAATCGGCCACAAACCAGGCGCCGCGCCGGGCCAATCCGGGGCAGCCGGGCGTAGACCGTACAATCTGGTTGCGTCTCAAATTGATTGCCGATGTGGGGCTGCTGGGCCTGCCGAATGCGGGCAAATCGACCTTTCTGGCCGCCACCTCGAACGCCCGGCCCAAGATCGCCGATTATCCCTTTACCACGCTGCACCCCAATCTGGGCGTCGTCGGCGTGGACAACGTAGAGTTCGTGGTGGCCGACATTCCCGGCCTGATCGAAGGCGCGCATGAAGGCCGCGGCATCGGCGACCGTTTCCTGGGCCATGTCGAACGCTGCGCGGTGTTGCTGCATCTGGTCGATGGCACGTCTGAGACCATCGCGCAGGACTATCACACCATCATCCACGAGCTTGAGGCCTATGGCGGCGCGCTGGCCGACAAGCCCCGTATCACCGTGCTGAACAAGATTGACGCGTTGGACGAAGAACAGCTTGAACTGGCCAAGGCCGAGCTGGAAGAGGCCGTGGGTGGCCCTGTCATGACCATGTCGGGCGTCGCCCGGCAGGGCGTGACCGAAGTTCTGCGAGCCCTGCGCGCCCAGATCGACGAGAACCGCCTGCGCCAGAAACCCACCGAGGAGCGCGAGACGTGGCAGCCCTGACCGACGCAAAGCGCCTGGTGGTCAAGATCGGCTCGGCGTTGCTGGTCGATCGTGCGACCGGCAAGCTGCGTTCGGACTGGTTGCATTCGCTGGCGCAGGACGTGGCGTGGCTCAAAGGGCAGGGGACGGATGTGGTTCTGGTCTCTTCCGGTTCGATCGCCCTGGGGCGCGGTGTTCTGGGCCTGCCCGCAACCGCACTGTCGCTGGAGCAATCTCAAGCCGCTGCCGCCGTCGGGCAGATCCGGCTGGCGCGGGCCTATGAAGAGGCGTTGGCACCGCACAACATCACCACGGCGCAGGTTCTGGTGACGCTCGAAGACAGCGAGAACCGCCGCCGGTACTTGAATTCGCGCGCGACGCTGGAAACTCTGCTGGGTTTGGGTGTTGTGCCCATCGTGAACGAGAACGATACGGTGGCCACGGATGAAATCCGTTACGGCGACAATGATCGCCTAGCCGCGCAGATCGCCGTGACCGTCGGTGCGGACCAATTGATTCTGCTGTCCGATGTCGATGGATTCTACACCGGCAACCCTGCCGAGGACCTTTCTGCCACCCGGTTTGACGTGATCGACGCGATCACGCCCGAGATCGAAGCGATGGCCGGTGACGCCGGTTCCGGGCTGTCCAAGGGCGGCATGAAGACCAAGCTGATGGCCGCGCAGATGGCGACGGCGGCGGGCTGCGACATGGCGATTACGGAAGGATCGCCTTTGAACCCGCTGAAACTGCTGAACAATGGCGCGAACAGCACTTGGTTCAAGGCCAAGCTGGACCCGCATGCGGCGCGCAAACGCTGGATCTCGGCGATGAAGCCGCGGGGCGAGATCACGGTCGATGCAGGGGCCGCGCGCGCGCTGGAGAATGGCAAAAGCCTGTTGCCGGCCGGCATCGTCGAGGTGACGGGCGATTTCGGACGGGGCGACCCGGTGGCCATCAAGGACCACGAGGGCCGACGCATGGGATTGGGGCTCAGCCGCTACACCGCGTACGAGGCCGACGCCATCAAGGGGCGCAAATCCTCCGAGATCGAGGACACCCTCGGCTATCCCGGCCGTGCGGTGATGATCCACCGTGACGATCTGGCTTTGTAGCCGCGAAAACTGATAGATTTGGCTGGTCCGACGACCGGAAAGGCAGATGACATGAAGGACTTTGACAGCATTCCCGCCCTGATGGCCGATCTTGGCAAGCGCGCCAAGGATGCGTCTCGGGACCTGGCCTTCGCCTCGGCCGAACGCAAACACGCGGCGTTGATGGCCGCCGCCGAAGCCGTGTGGAAGAAGCGCGCGCAGATCATCGAGGCCAACAAGAAAGACCTGGACTATGGCCGCGAAAAGGGTCTGAGCCCGGCCATGATGGACCGTCTGATGCTGGACGAGGCGCGCATTCAGGGCATGGTCGACGGGTTGCGCACCGTGGCCGAACAGACCGATCCGGTGGGTGAGGTTCTGACCGAATGGGACATGCCCTCGGGGCTGAACATCCGCCGGGTACGCACCCCGCTTGGCGTGATCGGCGTGATCTATGAAAGCCGCCCGAACGTGACCGCGGATGCCGGGGCGCTGTGCCTGAAATCGGGCAACGCCGTGATCCTGCGCGGCGGATCCGAGAGCTTTCATTCCTCGACCACGATCCACGCCTGTCTGGTCGAGGGTCTGAAGGCCGCAAACCTGCCCGAGGATGCGATCCAGCTGGTCCCGACCCGTGACCGGGCGGCGGTGCAGGAATTGCTGACCATGACCGACTATGTCGACGTCATCGTTCCGCGAGGCGGCAAGGGGCTGGTCGGGCTGGTTCAGCGCGAGGCGCGGGTGCCGGTTTTTGCCCATCTTGAAGGGATCGTGCACATCTACATCGACAAGGCAGCGGATCCGCAGAAAACGCTGGACGTGGTGCTGAACGCCAAGACCCGCCGCACCGGCATCTGCGGGGCGGCAGAATGCCTGCTGGTGCATCAGGATATCGCGGAAACGCTGGGGCGCGACGTAATCGCCGCGCTGTTGGCCGCGGGCGTCGAGGTGCATGCCGCAGGTGCGCTGGCCACCGACGGCACTGTGCCGGCCAGCGATGACGATTGGGGCAAGGAGTTTCTGGACAGCATCATCGCCGCAAAACCGGTGGCCGATATCGACGCGGCAATCGCGCATATCCGCCAATACGGATCGAACCACACCGATTGCATCATGACCGAGGATCCGTCCGCCGCCGACCGCTTCTTTGAACGGCTCGACAGTGCGATCTTGATGCACAACGCCTCGACCCAGTTTGCCGACGGAGGTGAGTTCGGAATGGGCGCCGAGATCGGGATCGCCACGGGCAAGATGCACGCACGCGGCCCGGTGGGGGCGGCGCAGCTGACCAGCTTCAAATACCTGGTGCGCGGCAACGGCACGACGCGCGCCTGAGTCGCCGCGTCAAAACCGCAGCACCACGCGGGTCGCGCCCGTCTCGGCCGTGACCCGTCGGCCCTGTGCGGCCGCCGTCTGCGGCAGCAGGGCGAATTGCACCTGCGCCGGCGTAACCTTGTTGGCGAATGTGCCGGTCGGAAGGCTTTTCCACAGGACCGGATCCACATTCATGCGGTCGGCCGTACCAGTGACCGTCCATTTGTCGCCCACGCTATCGATCTTGACCTCGCCGCCCATCGGCATGGCGCTTTCGCAGCACATGATGGCCAGAAAGGCCAGTTTGATCTGATTGCGCGGCATCGCCTCGGTGACGTTCCAATGCACCCAGACACGGCCCGCACGCTCGACATCACGCAGCAGGTCCGTCACTTCACTGCGGCCCAGCGGCTGATCGCTGGCCGCGCCAAAGGCCACGCGGAAGAACCGGATTCGCGCCCCGGCGCTGCCCACGCTGCCTGTGATCAGCTCCATCTCGGGGCCTTGGGTGCCGCCAACCATTTCCAACAGCTCCAGCCCATTGGTGATCGCGCCGATCGGGCTGATCAGATCGTGGCAGATCCGAGAGCCGATCAACTCGGCCAGGTTGACGTTGGTGTCGCCCATGCGTACCTCCTGAAATATCCGCCCATGCACGACCCGGAGCCGCCGCATGACAGATATGAATGCCATTCTTGCACCGGGCATGTATGTCCGCCACCCCGATTTCCCCGATTGGGGTGTTGGACAGGTCCAGTCCAACATCGCGGGCAAGATCACCGTGAACTTTCGCGACCAGGGCAAAGTGGTGATTGACGGAACACGCATCGCCTTGATGCCGGTTCTTGATCCCTGAAACTGGTTTAGGAAAGGTTAACGGTGCTCGCCACCCGGTTCGTGTTGCCATTCGCCGTGCGGCTGCGGTATCAGCGCTGAGATCGCAACTGGAAACCGACCTTGCCAAATGCCGGACGCAGGCCTTTCATTCAAAGTCAAACTTGCCGAAACCGATGACGAACTGCGCGCGGCGCAGCGACTGCGTTATGAGGTCTTCGTGCAAGAACTGGGCGGCGGTGGTGAGATGGTCGATCATGCCGAACGCCTTGAGCGCGACCGGTTCGATCCGTATTTCGATCACATGCTGGCCTATGACGACTCGACCGGTGCGGTTGTCGGCGTCTATCGCCTGCTGCCCGGAGACCGGGCGGCCGAACTGGGCCAGTTCTATTCCGAAGACGAATATGACCTGACGGTCCTGAAGCACAGCGGGCGCAAGCTGCTGGAGCTGGGCCGGTCATGCCTGCATCCCGATTATCGCGGCGGAACCGCGATGTATCATCTGTGGAACGGGCTGGCGCGCTATGTGGCCGAGCGGGACATCGAGGTTCTGTTCGGAGTCGCCAGTTTCCACGGAACCGACGTGCAGGCGCTGGCGCAGCCCTTGTCGATGCTGCACCACAACCACCTGGCCCCGCCAGAACTGCGCGTGCGGGCGCAACCAGACGTGTTTCAAAGCATGGACCTGGTCGCCCCCGACAAGCTGGACCGCCGCGCGGCGATGGTGCAGGTGCCCGCGCTGATCAAGGCCTATCTGCGGCTGGGCGGGTTCGTAGGGGAGGGGGCCTTCATCGACCGCGCCTTCAACACCACCGATGTCTGCCTGATCCTGGACACCGCGCGCATGAACGACCGGCAGAGGCGCATCTATGGCGGAGCGTGACGTGACGAACCAGGCGCTTTGGTACAGCGACGACGCCCCCGACCCGGTCCGGCTGGGCCTGCTGGGCTGGGTTCTGGTGCTGGTGCGCGGGCTGCCGTTGGCGCTGTTGGTGGTCGTTGGGCTGATCGTTCTGCTGACCATCCGCCTGTTCGAACGCCCCCTATGCGGGATACGCCGCCCGGTTTCGGCCTTTGTCCCGCAATTCGTGTCGCGCAACGCATTTCGTATCCTGGGCATCGGTTTCCAGACCTCGGGCGCGTTGATGCGACAGCACGGCGCGGTTGTGGCCAACCATTCATCGTGGCTGGACATCTTCGCGCTCAATGCCCGAAAGCGGGTGTATTTCGTGTCCAAGGCCGAGGTGGCCAAATGGCCCGGCATCGGCTTTCTAGCCCGCGCCGCCGGGACCGTGTTCATCGAACGTGACCGCAGAAAGGCCCACGCGCAGACCAAGCTGTTCGAAGAGCGCCTGAAAGCCGGGCACAAACTGCTATTCTTCCCAGAAGGCACCTCGACCGACGGGTTGCGGGTTCTGCCCTTCAAAACAACGCTTTTTGCGGCGTTCTTCGCCGAGGAACTGCGTGACTTCATGTATGTTCAGCCGGTGACGGTGATCTATCATGCACCAGCCGGGCAACCGGTCAGGTTCTATGGCTGGTGGGGCGACATGGATTTCGGGCCGCATCTGCTCAAGACACTGGGCGCGCGGCGTCAGGGGCGGGTCGAACTGATCTATCACGCGCCGGCCAAGGTCAGCGATTTTCCCGACCGCAAGGCGCTGGCGGCCCATTGCGAAGAGGCCATCCGCCATGCGCACGCCTTGGCGCGCCCTGAAAAATAGGGGCGGTTACCCCTTGCGTTGCCCGATATCCTGCCGTATACGCGCGCCATTCAAACCCGCAGGCGGGGTTTGGCCGTTTTGAGGGAGACATCCTCATCACGGCCGCCGGTTGGAGCAACCGCTTCTTTCACCCCCGCCAAGGCGTAAACCGGAAAAGGAAAACACAGCATGGCTCTTCCCGAGTTCACCATGCGTCAGCTGTTGGAAGCTGGCGTTCACTTCGGCCACCAGACCCAACGTTGGAACCCGCGCATGGCTCCGTACATCTACGGCGCGCGCAACGGCATCCACATCATCGACCTGACCCAGACCGTTCCGATGCTGGACCAGGCGCTGCAGGCCGTTCGTGACACCGTCGCCAAGGGCGGGCGTGTTCTGTTCGTGGGCACCAAGCGTCAGGCTGCTGGCCCGATCGCCGAAGCCGCCGAGAAGTCGGCCCAATACTACATGAACCACCGCTGGCTGGGCGGCACGCTGACCAACTGGAAAACCGTTTCCCAGTCGATCCAGCGTTTGAACCAGATCGACGAAGCCATGGAAACGGGCGCCGAAGGCCTGACCAAAAAAGAGCGTCTGGGCATGGAGCGTGACCAGGCCAAGCTGCAGGCCTCGCTGGGCGGTATCCGCGAGATGGGCGGCGTTCCGGATCTGCTGTTCGTCATCGACGTCAAGAAAGAAGCCCTGGCCATTGCCGAAGCCAACAAGCTGGGCATCCCGGTCGTGGCCGTGGTTGACACCAACTGCTCGCCCGATGGCGTGGACTATGTGATCCCGGGCAACGACGACGCAGCCCGCGCGATCGCGCTGTACTGCGACCTGGCAGCACGCGCGGCGCTGGACGGCATGTCGGCGCAGCTGGGTGCCGCTGGCGTCGATCTGGGCGCATTGGAGGAAGCTCCGGCAGAAGAAGCCGTGGCCGAAACCAGCGAAGCCCCCGCCGAGGCGTAAGCTGCCTGTCACATGACTGACATATGGGGCAGGGTATGACCTGCCCCAATCCCATTTGAATTGAGGAGAGCCGAACCATGGCAATCACAGCAGCACTGGTGAAAGAACTGCGCGACGCGACGGGCGCAGGCATGATGGACGCCAAGAAGGCGCTGACCGAAACCAATGGTGACATGGATGCCGCCGTAGACTGGCTGCGCACCAAGGGTCTGGCCAAAGCGGCCAAGAAATCGGGCCGCACCGCGGCCGAAGGCCTGGTGGCCGTCATCGTCGATGGGGGCAAGGGTGTTGCCGTCGAAGTCAACGCCGAAACCGACTTCGTCGCCAAGAATGCCGAGTTCCAGGAAATGGTCGGCGAGATCGCAAAAGCGGCGCTGAATGTCGACGATGTCGAAGCGCTGAAGGCCGCCGATCTGGGCGGAAAGACCGTTGCCGACATCCTGACCGACAAGATCGCCAAGATCGGCGAGAACATGTCGCTGCGCCGGATGGCCAAGATCGAAGGCGACAGCGTGGTGTCCTATGTGCACAACGCCGCAAACCCCGGCATGGGCAAGATCGGTGTTCTGGTTGCTCTGTCGGGTGGTGACGAAGCAATCGGCAAACAGATTGCTATGCACATCGCCGCCGTGAACCCGGCTGCTCTGTCTGAAGCCGATCTGGATCCGGCCGTGGTCGAGAAGGAAAAGCAGGTTCAGATGGACATCGCCCGCGAATCCGGCAAGCCCGAGCAGGTGATCGAAAAGATGATCGAAGGCCGCATGAAGAAGTTCGTGGCCGAGTCGACCCTGCTGAACCAGCAGTTCGTGGTGAACCCGGACCTGACCGTCGAAGCCGCGGCCAAGGAAGCCGGCGCAACCATCACCGGTTTCGTGCGCCTGGAAGTGGGCGAAGGCATCGTGGTCGAGAAAGAAGACTTTGCCGCCGAGGTCGCCAAGGCCGCGCAAGGCTGACCCGGCCAGCGCCCGGCAATTGTGCCGGGCCAACCAGACCGAACCGGTTGCGCCCCGCGCAGCCGGTTTTTTTTAGTGCGAAAGTCGGAAGAAGAATGTCGGGAGGCCTCGCTACTAATGGGGATGGACGAGGCCCCCCGTGATTACCAACAACGGATCGCGGACGAATAAGCGCCCGTCGCCAGAGGTGGTCGAACTGCCTTGGAAATACAAGGATCCGACCCAATGTTCCCTGGCCAAAGCCACCACTCACGGAACGATATCACTGTGCGATTTTGGGGGCGTTCGGGAAAGTCATGTATTCCTTACCTAGCGTCAACTTGAAGTTGGGCGCGGGTGTGCAGGTTAGGCTTCCATGACGAATATCTGATTGTGCAGCGACGCCTTCAGCACGGCTTGGGCCGTGGTTTCGACCGATAGCGCCTCGCGCGCGAGACGCAGGTGTTTTTCGACCGTGGCCGAGGTCAGCCCCATCAGCAGCGCGATGTCCTGCGTCGTCTTGCCGTCTCCGACCCACTCCAGCGCCTCTCGTTGCCGTTTGGTCAGCGCGCGGTTCGGCGGAACATAGGGCAGGGTGAGGATCTTGAGATGCGCGACATTGTTCATGAGCAGGATATCGGCACCATGCTCGGCCCAGATCGCGTCCAATTCGTCCTGCGTGCGGCTCAGCGAGGCCAGCGAGATCGCACCCTTCGAGCGAACCGACACCGAGGTAAAGCTGACCGTGTAACCGACTGTTATTCCCTTGGATTTGTTGAAATCGTAGACCTTACGCTCCTCGGCCGTCATGGTGCCGCTGGACATCATATCCTGAATCATGCGCCAACTGGCCGCACCTTCGTGATTCAGGGCCCATTTCAGCATCGGCGCGTGGAAATACAGCCCATCGCGCAGGAACCCGTCCATGTATTCCTTGCAGTGGTTGGTCAGGATCACGAAATCTTCGGGATCTCCCAGCGATGTAGGCGTGCGGTATTGAGTATGGCCATACAAAAGCCGATCGAACCCGTATTGCTCCATCTGGTCGGTATGAGCGGCCCAGAGCTCTTCTAGGGTTTTCACATAGCTCAGGAAATTCAGATACTCGCCTAGGTTCATGCGCCCCCCGTGTCCTGCAAATGAGCGGCAAGGGCGTCCAAAGCCAGAACATAGCTCTGTGCGCCGAAACCGCAGATCTGCCCGAGCGCGACCGGCGCGATGTAGGATCTGTGCCGAAAGGATTCGCGTGCATGGATGTTGGACATGTGCACTTCGACCACCGGTAACTGGACGGATGAGATCGCATCCATCAACGCGATCGAGCTGTGCGTGTAGGCGCCGGCGTTCAGGATGATGCCATCATGGACACCGCGTGCGGCATGAATGGCATCGATCAGGGCGCCCTCATGGTTGGACTGAAAGGTTTCGACCATCACGCCGATGGCTTTGCCATGCGCAACGCACTGGTCTTCCAGCATCTGCAGGGTCGCATGGCCATAGACCTCGGGTTGCCGGCTGCCCAGCAGATTCAAATTCGGCCCGTTCAATACAAGAATACTGTGCATTATCATCCTGTCCCCATGCCTTTTCATAACCTTGAATCGCGCATGCGTCTACAAAGCCTGCTCGCATGAGGCGAACAAGGAGAATCGCACTGGCATTTTTGTTTTTCGGTATGGCCGCGTAGGCGTTCAGGCTGTCTCTATCGTGACCACAACTTTCCCGAGCACCGAACGATCCTCGATCAGTTCAAGCGCCTTGCCCGCCTCTTCGAGCGGAAATTTCGCGGTTATACGCGGTCGGATCTTACCTGCCAGGTACAGTCCGAACAGCTCGTTGACGTTTTCCGCATGGCCCTTGGGGTCACGAAACACCGACGCGCCCCAGAACACGCCGACGATTTCGCAGCCTTTCAAAAGGGGCAGGTTGAGGGGAATATTGGGAATGCCGGCCGGGAACCCGACCACAAGATACCGGCCTTTCCACGCCATCGCCCGCAAGGCGGGTTCGGCATAGTCGCCGCCGACCGCGTCATAGACGATATCTACGCCTTCACCACCCGCAAGTTTCTTGATCTCGGCAGACAGGGCTTTTTGGGCTTCGCGATCGATGTCGCGGGGATAGACTAGGGTTTCGTCTGCGCCCAGGTCGCGGCAGAAATCGGCCTTGTCCTGCGAGGACACCGCTGCAATCACCCGTGCGCCCATAGCTTTGCCCAGTTCCACCGCCGCCGAACCGACGCCGCCCGCGGCGCCCAGCACCAGCAGGGTCTGGCCAGGCCGCAACGCCGCGCGGTCCTTGAGCCCATGATACGAGGTGCCATAGGTGAAGATGAAGCCTGCGGCGTCTTCGTAGGACATAGAATCGGGAAACCTGACGGCGCTGGTGGCCGAAACGCAGATCTGTTCGGCAAAGCCGCCATGCCCGGTCAGGGCCAGCACACGGTCGCCGACCTCCAGATCCGACACGCCATCGCCCAACGCGATCACGTCGCCCGCAATCTCGCCGCCGGGGGCAAATGGGCGGGGCGGCTTCATCTGGTACAGATCGCGGATGATCAGCGTGTCGGGAAAGTTAACGCCGGCGGCGCGGACGCGGACAGCAATCTGACCCTTTTTCGGCGCGGGATCGGGCAGGGTGTTCAGTTTCAGGGTTTCCGGACCGCCCGGGGCGACGCTGAGTAAAGCTTGCATTTGGTATTCCGATCCTCGTCATCTGTTGGCTTGAAGGTCCGATTGCGGCGCGATGTTGTCAAGGAAGTTGTGAAATGCAATTCTGCACAGTGAAACGGATCGCGGCCGATCGGCAGGACGAATCGAAAAATTCGGATTGGGGAGGAGAGCCATGACACCAGACAACCTGTTTTCTCTGAACGGAAAAACGGCGTTGGTTACCGGAGGCGCCACGGGAATCGGGCGCATGGCCGCCGAGGCTTTGGTGCGCGCCGGCGCGCGCGTGCTGATTGCCTCGCGCAAGGGCGCGGACTGCGCGGCCGTGGCCGATGAACTCAACGCGCTGGATGCGCCGGGTCGCGCCGAAGGGTTTGCCGGGGACGTCGGCTGCGAGGACGGGATCGACGCGCTGGTATCCGAGGTCAACACCCGAACGCAACGTCTTGATATCCTGATGAACAACGCGGGCGTATCCTGGGGCGCACCTTTGGGGCAGTTCCCCTATGACGCGTGGGACAAGGTCATGTCGGTGAACGTGACCGGTGTGTTTCACCTGACGCAGAAACTGCTGCCGCTGTTGATCAAGTCCGGGTCCGATGATGACCCGGCCCGGGTGGTCAATGTCGGCTCGGTCATGGGCGAGGTTCCGATGGGCGATGGCGCCTACAGCTATTCGGCCTCGAAAGCGGCGGTGATCCACCTGACCAAGATCCTCGCCAAAGAGCTGTCGCCCCACCGCGTCACCGTCAATGCGTTGGCACCGGGGCCGTTCGTATCGCGGATGACCGCCTTTGCTACGGCGGACGAGGACAAACGCGAGAAGGTCGGGAAATCGGTGCCGCTGGGCCGTGTGGGTCGTGATGAGGACATCGCGGGATCGATGCTGTTTCTGTGCGGGCGCGGCGGCAGCTATGTGACAGGCGCCGTGATTCCCGTCTCGGGCGGTATCAACGTTCTGACCGGGGGGAACATCTTTGCCGATGCCATGTAACGGTCTCCGAACAGGACGGGTGACATGACCCAAGGCTCCAACGAACTGGACCTCGCTGCGGTCGATGCCTATCTGGGCGCGCATCTACCGGGCTATCGCGGCCCGCTCGACGCCACCAAATTCGCGGTCGGGCAATCCAACCCGACCTACGAATTGCGGACACCGGAACGGCGCTATGTCCTGCGGCGCAAACCGCCGGGCGCGTTGCTGAAATCCGCCCACGCCGTTGACCGCGAATACCGGGTGCAACGCGCTTTGGCCGACAGCAATGTGCCTGTGCCGCGCATGTTGCTGTTGTGCGAAGACGAGTCGGTGATCGGCTCGGCCTTCTACGTCATGGAGCGGCTTGAGGGGCGCATCTTCCTTGAACCCACGATGAAAGGCGAAAGCAACGAAACCCGCGCCGCGATCCTGCACGAGATGAACCGGGTGCTGGCCGAGTTGCACATGGTCGACATCGATGCGGTCGGCCTGTCAGATTATGGGCCGACGGGCAACTACTATGAACGGCAGATCTCGCGCTGGACCAAACAGTACCGCGCATCCGAGACCAGTACCATCGGTGACATGGATCGGTTGATCGGCGCGCTGACCGCCTCGATCCCCGAGGAGGACGGGCAGAGAACGCTTGTTCACGGTGACTACCGTATCGACAATCTGATGTTTGACACCGTCGGCACCCGCTGCGTGGGCGTTCTGGATTGGGAGTTGTCGACGATCGGCCACCCCTATGCCGATCTGGCCGCGGTCATCATGCAATGGCAGATGCCGCCCGGAAAAGAGGGGCGCGGCCTGGCCGGCATAGACCGCGCAGCGCTTGGACTTCCGTCCGATGCGGAATTCATCGCCGAATACTGTGCCCGGCGCGGGTTGTCAGGAATCGACAATTTCGGCTTTTACCTGGCGTTCAATTTCTTCAGGATGGCGGCCATCCTTCAGGGGGTCTACAAACGGGCGCTGGACGGCAATGCATCCGACCCGACCCGCGCACAGGCTTTCGGCGCGTATGTTCCGATCTTCGCCCAACACGGGCTTGCGGCCCTGGAATCGCGGGGCGATTGACCAGTGACCACCCGTCGGGCACAGCTGGAACCAGATGAAAAGGACCGCAACTTCGTCACGGCCCTGGCTCGGGGGCTGCAGATCCTGCGGGCATTCCGGCACGGCGATACCGCGCTGACCAATACCGACTTTGCCGACCGCACCGGCCTGCCAAAGCCGACCATTTCCCGGTTGACGCATACGCTGTGCCAATTGGGGTACCTGGTGCAGGATCAGCCCGGCGGCGCCTATCGTCTGGGGGTCGGAGTTCTGCGGCTGGGCTTCGGCGTTCTGGGCAGCACCGATATCTGCGAACGCGCTGGCGAGGTTCTGCGTGAACTGCGCGACGGCGCCAACCCATATCTGACGGCGGCCCTGGGCGAAGCGCACCGCGCCGAGGTCGTCTATGTAGCCGTCAGCCGATCCACCCAGAACGTCGCGCTGACGATGCATGTCGGTTCACGGTTGCCGCTGTTCTCGTCGGCGATGGGGCGCGCCATTCTGGTGGGCATGACGCCCGATCAACGCGCTGCCGCCGTCGAGGCGGCCCAGCAGGATCTGGGGCTGCAACGCGACGATCTGCAGCGATCGATAGAAATGGCGCAGGATGAATATGTTGCGCGCGGATATTGCACCGGTTTCTCGCTGTGGCGGGATGACGTGCACGCAATTTCGGTGCCGGTTCCTTCGGCGGATGACGGGCGGGTGTTCGGCCTGAACATCGGCGGCCCGAGCTTTTATGTGACGCCCGAAGAGCTTGCCTCTGAACACGCCGCCAAGCTGATCGACGCGGCCAGGCAACTGAGTCTGCGGCCATGACGGTTGCCACACGCCCCTGCATTGGTGGATTTACTATCAGGGAGGTCGCGCCATGACCTTTGCCCCTACACGGCTGGAACGCATCAATTCCTGGATGCAAGCCTATGTCGATAGGAAAAAATATCCCGGCTGCTCGGTTCTGCTGCGCCACGGCGGCGACGAGGTGCATTTTCACGCTTGCGGTCAGCGCAACATCGAGGCGGGCTTGCCTTTCAGGCGCGACACGATCGTGCGCATCTATTCCATGACCAAGCCGATCACCTCGGTTGCGTTGATGATGCTGGCAGAACGGGGACTGTTTCACCTAGATGCCCCGGTGTCCGAGTTTTTGCCCGAATTCTTGGACATGCAGGCGCTGATCCCGAATGCGACACGGTTGGATCAGACCGAACCGGCGCCGTCGCCGACATTGCACCAATTGCTGACCCATACCAGTGGGTTGAGCTACCCGTTCAATCCGGGCCTTCTGCCGGCGGAGATGGACGCGCGCGACCTGATCTTCAAGCCCGATCAAGGCTGCCTTGCCGATCAGGTGCAGGCGCTGGCCGACCTGCCGCTGGCCTTTCAACCGGGCGCGCGATGGGAATACTCGGTGGGCATCGACGTGATCGGGCGCGTGATCGAGGTTGCATCGGGCCAGACTCTGGACCGGTTCCTGGCCGAAAACGTATTTGCGCCGCTGGGCATGACCGAAACCGGGTTTTCCGTTCCTACGGGGGCAGGGGAGCGGTTCGCGAACCTGTACACCCCGCTCGAAGGCGACGCGATGGCTCTGAATGCCGCCAAAGCAGGCAATGAGACGCTGCGGTTGGTCGATCAGCCCGGCGAGTCCGCCTTCGAGGCAGCTACGCTGTTTTCCGGTGGCGGCGGGCTGGTCGGTACCATCGACGACTATGCCCGCTTCGCCGATATGCTGCGCAACCGGGGCACCGGTAACGGCAATCGTCTGCTGGGGCCAAGAACCGTGGAATTCATGGTGCGCAACCACTTGCCGGGCGACATTGCATCAATGGGACCGCAGAGTTTCGCCGAACAGCCGATGGAGGGCATGGGGTTCGGCATCGGCGGTGCAGTGGTTTTGGACCCGGCCCGCGCCCGCACGCCCGGCTCGGTCGGAGATTTCAGTTGGGGCGGCATGGCGTCCACATTTTTCTGGATCGACCCGGTTCTCGATCTGACCGTGGTGTTCTTCACGCAACTGGCACCGTCCAGTTCCTATCCGTCGCGATCTCAGTTGAAGGCACTGGTCCAAGCCGCCCTGATTGAATGACCGTCGCGGGGCTGCTAGGCGAGGCCTGAACCGTGATTCCGGAGACAAGCCCATGACCGAAGCCGAACGCATTCTGCTGGATCTGCTGGATATCGAACGCCTCGAGGTGGACCTGTTCCGCGGCGTGGGCTCGGGCGGAGAAACGCCAACGCGGATTTTCGGCGGCCAGGTGATCGCCCAGGCTCTGGCGGCGGCCTACAAGACGGTCGAGGACCGGCTGTGCCATTCGTTGCACGCCTATTTTATCCGCCCCGGTGACCCGGATATTCCAGTTGTTTATCAAGTGGATCGCGCACGAGACGGAGGCAGTTTCACAACCCGTCGCGTGGTGGCGATTCAGCACGGCAAGCAGATCCTGAACATGTCGGCCTCGTTCCACATTCAGGATGAGGGTTGGGAGCACCAGCACCCGATGCCGGATGTCGCGCCGCCCGAAAAGCACCCCTCGCGCGATGAGCTGCGGCAGCGGTATCTTACCCGCGTACCGGACCATCTGCGCGCGGAATTGCTGCGTGAGCGCCCGATCGAAGTGCGAGAGGTCGATCCGCTGGACATCTTTCAACCCGCAAAGGCCGATGACCGCAATTTCCTGTGGTTCCGCATGGGCGCAGCCGATCAGGCCGATCACGTCACGCAGCACCTTCTGCTGGCCTATGCCTCCGACATGGCGCTGCTGAGCTCGGGGATGAGGCCGCATGGTCTGAGTTGGTTCTCCGGAGAGATCAACGGCGCCAGCCTGGACCATGCGATCTGGTTCCACGCGCCGGTGCAATTCCAGAACTGGCACCTCTACGCGATGGATGCGCCGTGGACGGGGCAGGGGCGCAGCTTCAACCGCGGTGCGATCTATGCGCAGGACGGTACGCTGGTGGCGTCGGTCGCGCAGGAAGGCCTGCTGCGACGCGCCCGAAAACCGCGTTAGATATCTCCGACAAACTTTTGATTAAGCTTCCGCATTCCGCTCAGCCAGCGGTCATAATCGGCAGTTTTCAGCCGCATGTAGTCCAGAACCTGCGCATGCGGAAGCACCAGAAAAGTCTCGGCTCGGATGGCATCGACGCAGGCCTGGGCCACGTCCTCGGGCTCGAGCATTCCGTCGATCGAGGCGACCGAGTCCTCGAACCCCTTGGTCATTTCCGAGCGTACCGCCTGGGGGCATAGGACCGAAACGCGGATACCCTTGTCGCCATAGGTCAGCGCCAGCCATTCGGCAAAACCCACGGCCGCGTGTTTGGTCACGCCATAAGGCGCCGCGCCGGGCTGGTTCAGCAGACCGGCGGCGGAAGCGGTCGTCAGGATATAGCCGCCACCGCGCGCGACCATGCGCGGCACCAGATGACGGGCCGTCCAGACATGCGACATCACGTTGATCTTCCAAATCCGGTCCCAGTGGTCGTCGAGCACGTTCAGTCCGCCCAGGGTCAGTATCCCGGCATTGGCACAGAATAGATCGATCGGGCCGACCGAGGCCTCGACGTTGTCGATCAGATCACGGATGTCATCCTCATTGGCAACGTCGCATCGGATCGCATGACCACCAATGGTGCTGGCAACCATCTGGGCGCCATCCAGATCAATATCGGCGCAGACGACCCGGGCGCCTTCGCGGGCGAAGCGCTCGGCCAATCCTTTGCCAATTCCATGGGCCGCGCCGGTGATGACAGCGATCTTGTCCTGCAATTCCATGTCGTGTTCCGCCTTCATTGGTTTTGCTGTCGACGGTAACAGCATGAAAACACGCCGCCAACGTGGACGTGGCGGCGTTGGCACTACCTTAAGTTACCATAATACAGATTACGCGTAATTCGTGTGGGATCAGTAGAAAGCCTGCAAACCGGTCTGTGCCCGCCCCAGGATCAAGGCGTGGACATCATGCGTGCCTTCATAGGTATTCACAGTTTCCAAGTTGACCATGTGCCGGATCACCTGGAATTCCAGCGAGATCCCGTTCCCACCATGCATGTCGCGGGCCATGCGCGCGATGTCCAGCGCCTTGCCGCAATTGTTGCGCTTGATGATCGAGATCATCTCGGGCGCGGCTTCGGCCTGATCCATCAGGCGCCCGACCCGCAGGCTGGCCTGCAGGCCCAAAGCGATCTCAGTCTGGATGTCGGCCAGCTTCTTCTGGAACAGCTGCGTCTGGGCCAGCGGACGGTTGAACTGTTTGCGATCCAGCCCATATTGCCGTGCCGCGTGCCAACAGCACTCGGCCGCGCCCATCACGCCCCAGCTGATACCATAGCGTGCGCGGTTCAGACAGCCGAACGGCCCCTTGAGACCCTGAACATGCGGCAACAGCGCGTCCTCGCCGACTTCGACGCCGTCCAGAACGATCTCGCCGGTGATTGAAGCACGCAGGCTGAGCTTGTTCTCGATCTTGGGCGCGCTGAGCCCTTTGGCGCCTTTGTCCAGCACGAAACCGCGGATCTTGCCGTCATGCGCATCGGACTTGGCCCAGACGACGAACACGTCGGCGATCGGCGCGTTCGAAATCCACATCTTGCTGCCGGTCAACCGATAGCCGCCGTCGATCTTCTCGGCCCGGGTCTTCATCCCGGCCGGATCCGATCCGGCATCCGGCTCGGTCAGTCCGAAACAGCCGATCCATTCGCCGCTGGCCAGTTTGGGCAGGTATTTGCGGCGCTGCTCCTCGCTGCCATAAGCATAGATTGGATACATCACCAGCGAGCTTTGCACCGACATCATAGAGCGATAGCCGGAATCCACGCGCTCGACCTCGCGCGCGACCAGGCCATAGGTCACATAGCCCGCGCCGATGCCGCCATATTCCTCGGGGATCGTGGTGCCCAGCAGGCCCATTTCGCCCATCTCGCGAAAGATCTCGGGGTCGGTTTCCTCATTCTGGAAAGCAGCCGTGACCCGAGGCTGCAGCTTTTCCTGCGCATAAGCGCGGGCGCTGTCGGCCACCAGGCGTTCGTCCTCGGTCAGTTGATCGTTCAGGCGGAACGGATCATCCCAGGCAAATCGGCCCAGATCGGGCGCATCCTTGGCGCGCAGCGCAGGTTTTGTATCGGGGGCATTCATGTCTTCGCTCCGGATTTCAAGGTTTGCGGCACCCTACCCCGCAATTTGCGCAAAATACAGCGAGACATTTGCAAGGTTTCATGAGTAAAACGCATGGATGGAAACCAAACGCCGCCTGTTCCCGTCGATCTCATCCCTGCGCGCGCTCGAGGCGTTGGATCGTCTCGGCTCGGCCTCCGCCGCCGCGGACGAACTGTCCTTGACCCAGAGCGCGGTCAGCCGGCAATTGCAGACGCTCGAGGCGCAGCTGGGTGTTCGGTTGATCCAGCGTGACCGGAAACGGCTGTCGTTGACCCCGGCGGCTCGGGAGTATGTGGCCGAGATCCGTCAAAGCCTGAACCAGATCGCGCAGGCTTCGTTGCGGCTGCATGTGACGCCGGCGGGCGGCACATTGCAGTTGGCCATTCTTCCGACCTTCGGGATGCGCTGGCTGGTGCCACGCTTGCCCGATTTTGCGCGACTGCATCCCGACATCACGATCAATATGTCGACCCGGCTGCGCCCGTTCAATTTTTCCGCCGAACCCTTTGATGCAGCGATACATTTCGGCGAACCGGATTGGCCCGGAACCGAGCGGCTGCTGCTGAAGGTCGAGCGTGTCGTCCCGGTGTGTGCGCCCGCGCTGCTGCCGTCCGGTGCGCCCAAGGATGCGGCAGAGTTGCTGAAACTGCCTTTGCTGCACATTCAGACCCGACCGCGCGCCTGGCAGGAGTGGTTCGCGCAGCAGGGCGTGACAGCGCCCAGCCCCCTGCCCGGCACCGTCCATGACCAGTTTACCACCATCAACCAGGCGGCGGTTCACGGGTTGGGCGTGGCGCTGCTGCCCAGCTATCTTATCGAGCAGGATTTGGCCACCGGGCGGCTGATCACCGCCTTTTTGGGCACCGTCGAGACGATGGGCGCCTATTACCTGGTCTGGCCCAGCACGAAGTCAGGCGATCCGTCGCTGCGCGAATTCCGGCACTGGCTGACATCGCAGGCCCAAAACGAAGAAACCCTGCCCCGCTGATCGCGCCGCGTTCAGACGGTTTGCGATGTCGTGTCCGCCTTGGGCCGCGACTCGGTCGGACGCTCGCCGGTGACAAGATAGATCACCTGCTCGGCGATCGCCGTCACGTGGTCGCCCATGCGCTCGGTGTTCTTGGCGATGAAATGCAGATGCATGCAGGCCGTGATGTTGCGCGGGTCCTCGGCCATGAAGGTCAGAAGCTCGCGGAACAGGCCGTTGTACATCAGGTCCACGTCCTCGTCGCGTCGGATGACGTCCTGCGCCAGTTCGGAGTCGCGCTGGATATAGGCGTCGAGCGCATCACGCAGCATCGTTTCGACATCTCGCGCCATACGGCGCAGCGCGGCCGCGCTGCTGCCGATATGCGGGGCCTCGACCAGCGTGGTCGTGCGCTTGGCGATGTTCTTGGCATAGTCGCCGATGCGCTCAAGGTTGCCCGACACTTTCAGCACCGACAGCACAAGCCGCAGGTCGCCGGCCGTGGGCGCGCGCAGGGCGATCAACCGCGCCGTTTCTTCATTGATCATGTCCTCGAGCGCGTCGATCTCCTTGTCGCCCTGACGCACCTGCTGGGCCAGTTCTTCGTCGCGTGTCTCGAGCGACCGGGCGGCGTTGCTGATGGCGACTTCGACCAGACCGCCCATCTTCATGATATGGGCTTGGACAGCTTCAAGATCGCGGTCGAATGCAGAGGCGATATGTTGTTCACTCATGGCGTATTCCTGTCCTCAGCCGATGCGGCCGGTAATATAGCTTTCGGTTCTCGGGTCCTGGGGCTTGGTGAAGATCTGGCCGGTGTCACCGTATTCGACAAGGCTGCCCAGGTGGAAAAACGCGGTTTTCTGGCTGACGCGGGCGGCCTGCTGCATCGAATGGGTCACGATCACAACCGAGAACCGCTCGCGCAGTTCGTCGATCAGTTCTTCCACCTGCGCGGTGGCGATCGGGTCCAGTGCCGAGCATGGCTCGTCCATCAGCAGAACCTCGGGCGAGGTGGCGATGGCGCGGGCGATGCACAGGCGCTGCTGCTGGCCGCCCGACAGCCCGGTGCCGGGCGCATCCAGGCGGTCCTTGACCTCGTCCCAGATGGCGCCGCGGCGCAGGGATTTTTCCACGATCTCGTCCAGCTCGGCCTTGGTCTTGGCCAGGCCGTGGATGCGCGGGCCGTAGGCGATGTTGTCATAGATCGACTTGGGGAACGGGTTGGGCTTCTGGAACACCATCCCCACCCGCGCCCGCAACTGCACCGGATCAACGCTCTTGTCATAGATGTTTTCGCCATCCAGCCGGATATCACCTTCAACCCGGCAGATGTCGATCGTGTCGTTCATTCGGTTGAGGCAGCGAAGGAACGTCGACTTGCCGCAGCCCGACGGCCCGATGAAGGCCGTGACCGTTTTGTCCTCGATTTCGACGTTCACGTCCTTGATGGCATGCGTGTCGCCGTAGTGGACATTGACGTCCCGCGCCGAGATCTTGATCGTTTTTTCGCCCACTTCCTGCTCCGCTCGCGCCAGTTTATCCGGTTGCCGCAGGTAAAGACGCACATTGCCGAAAGGGCGTCCCCCGCAACTGGGCCATCGCATGCCGGGCGGTCAAAGGTCAAGCTTTGCCGCTTGTGCGGGGATCGGATCGATCACAGCGGCAGAATGACCGTAAACACCGCGCCCTTGCCCAGATCGCTCTCGACCCGCAGCCGGCCCCGATGCCGGTTGACGATATGTTTCACGATGGCCAGGCCCAGGCCCGTGCCGCCCAGTTGCCGCGACCGGTGGCTGTCGGCGCGATAGAACCGCTCGGTCAGGCGCGGCAGGTGCACCGGGTCGATGCCCGGGCCCTTGTCGATGACCTGAACCCGAACCGCAGCGCCGCGCACGGCTGGATCGCGCTCGGCAACCGCAACCCGCAGTTCGACGCTGCCGCCGCTGCCGCCATACTTGATCGCGTTCTCGACCAGATTCGTGAACACCTGCCGCAACTGGTCGGCGTCTCCGGGCAGGTGCACCGGCGCCTCGGGCGTCGTCAGAGCCAGCGTCACGCCCGCGCTCTCGGCTAGGGGGCGCAGAGTGGCCAAGGTAGACTCCAGCACTTCGGTCAGGTTCAGCCTTTCCGTCGGGCGCACCCTCTCTTCGCTTTCGACCCGGTTCAACGACAGCAAGTCCCCGACCAGCCGGTTCATGCGGCTGGCCTCGTCGGCCATGATCTGCAGGAACCTGTCCCGCGCGGCAGGGTCGTCGCGGGCCGGGCCGCGCAGGGTTTCAATGAACCCCATCAGGGCCGTCAGCGGCGTGCGCAGCTCATGGCTGACATTGGCCACGAAATCCCGGCGCATCTGCCGCGCCTGTTCCAGATGGGTCACGTCCAAGAAACTGGCCAGAACAGCACCGGCCGACACAGCGCCGACACCATCAATGTAACGGCAGTGGACCTGAAAGGTAGTGTCCTGCGCCCCGTCATTGGCCAGGTGCCGCGCGCTGGCCGACCCCTTGGCGCGCAGGCTCTTCTCGATCGCTTCGACGACCGGCGGCTGGCGCAGGATTGTGGCGAAGTGCCGGTTGTCGAGATTGCGCCCCAACAGGGTTCTGGCTTCGGCGTTCGCGACGATAATCCGCTCGGTCTGGTCGATCACAAGCGCTGGCATCGGCACGGCCGAAACGAATTCGGCAAGGTTGGCGTCGGACATGAATGGCCCCTTGCGTCTAGTCTCCGGCACGCACGGGTTTCAGGCCGTCGCGGAATTTGCGCATGTTGTCCTGATAGTGCAGCGCGCTGAGCGCGATCTGCTGCGCTGCCGCCTCGTCCAGTTCGCGCACCACTTTGCCGGGCGCACCCATGACCAGTGAATTGTCCGGGATTTCCTTGCCTTCGGTGATCAGGGCGCCGGCCCCGATCAGGCAGTTCCGCCCGATCTTAGCGCCGTTCAGCACGATCGCCCCCATCCCGATCAGGCTGTTGTCGCCGATCGTGCAGCCGTGCAGCATGACCTTGTGGCCGATCGTACAATTCTTGCCGATGGTCAGCGGAAACCCGGCATCGATATGCATCACGCAGTTTTCCTGCACGTTGCTGCCCTGCCCTATGCGAATCTCCTCGTGATCGGCGCGGATCGTGCAGCCGAACCAGACCGAGGCGCCCTGTTCCAGCACCACCTTGCCGATCAGGTTGGCATCGGGGGCTACCCAGGTGTCCTCGTGGATTTGCGGGGCGTAATCGCCCAGGGCATAGATCGTCATTTCATGCTCTCGAATTCTTGTTGCAAGGCGCGGACGTGCTCTTGCAGCTTGGGTTGCTGGATCCGCCGCATCCGCTCGGCGCTGACGATGGTTTTCAGCTTGTCCTCGGTCGCATCCAGATCGTCGTTGATCAGCACATAGTCGTAATAGCCCCAATGGCTGATCTCGTCCCAGCTTTTCATCATGCGCTTGGCGATCACCTCGGGCGCGTCCTGCCCGCGTGTTTCAAGCCTGCGGCGCAGTTCCTTGATCGAGGGCGGCAGGATGAAGATCGACAGCGCGTGCTTGCCCAGTTCCGAGTTGCGGATCTGCACCTCGCCCTGCCAGTCCACGTCGAACAGCACGTCCCGGCCGCTTTGGATCGCTTCGCGAACCGGGTCAGCGGGCGAGCCGTAGAAATTGCCGAAGACATGCGCGTGTTCCAGCATCTGCCCGCTGGCAACCTGCTGACGAAACTCGTCCTCGGACAGAAAGTAGTAGTCCGTCCCGTGAACCTCGCCCGGGCGGGGCTTGCGCGTCGTCGCTGAAACCGAGAACTGAAGATCGGGGTCCCAGTTCATCAGCCGATGGGCCAGCGTCGATTTACCCGCGCCCGAAGGCGACGACAGAATGATGAGAAGGCCCCGGCGATCCGCCATCTGTGATTGTCCTTGTTTATTCAACGTTTTGTACCTGTTCGCGCAACTGGTCTATCACCGCCTTTAACTCCAGGCCAACCGCCGTCAGCTCGGCGTTCTGCGATTTGGAGCACAAAGTGTTGGCCTCGCGGTTGAACTCCTGCGCCAGAAAATCCAGCTTGCGGCCCACCGGGCCGTCCTGCGCCAGCAGCGCCCGTGCCGCGGCGACATGGGCGGTCAGCCGATCGAGCTCTTCGGTGATGTCGGATTTCACGGCGATCAGCGCAAGTTCTTGGGCCACGCGGTCCGGGTCGGCACCCTGGGCGTTGTCCAGAACTCGGGCCAGATTCTGACGCAGCGCAACGGCCATCGCGTCGGCGCGGGCCTGGGCCAGATCGACGGCTTTCGCGGTCAGCGCCTCGATCCGGTCCAGATGTTCGGCCAGGACCGCAGCAAGGGCCTCGCCTTCGGTACGGCGCATCTCGATGAAATCCGCCAGCAGCTTTCCGAACGCGGCCTTCAGCGCCTCGACTAGTGGCGCGGGGTCATCGTCTTCGACGCCGGTATCCAGCATCCCTTTCAGCGCCAACAGGTCGCCGGCCCGCGTGGGAGCCAGGGAAACGCCCTGTTGCGCCGCCAGTTCCTCAGCCCGCGCGATCGCCGAAAGCGCCGCGCGCATCGCCGGTTCGTTCAGGCTCAGGTCGGTGGCCGATTCCTGCCGCGTGATGCGCAGGGTCAGCGTTACGTTGCCGCGGCTGATCATGCGCGACAGCTCGGCCCGCAGCGCCGCTTCGAGCCCGGTCAGCCACTCGGGCACCCGCAGCCGCATGTCCAGCCCCTTGCCGTTCACGCTGCGCAGTTCCCAGCTCCAGCCATGCGGCCCGCAGCCCCCCTTGCCCGAAGCAAAACCCGTCATGGATTTGATCATGCCTGCCCTTTCCGACTTTCGCCCTGCGCTGCTGCACCTAATGCCATCGCACCGGTCAGGGCAAGGGTTTGCTGATGGCTGACTTCATCCGGACAAGTTAACCATTCGTTAAAGATTTGCTCCAATTTTAAGTAAACCCGTGTCAATCTGTCAGTCACAAGGACAGGTCGGTTGCAGTTGGCCGCAGCGCCGCAGCAGACCAAAGGACGGCCATTCGACACGAGGTGATGAAATGAAAACCTTCTTCGGGAACGGTTCCGGGCCGAAACTTGGAAAGATCATCGCAATGGACCGCTTTGGCAGTGGGCGCAGTCTGTCGCCGATCCGTCAGGCAGAATCTTACTGGACCGCGCTGCTGGGCGACGACGGGGTTCCCCGGCGGTCGCAGATCGATCCGCGCGGACTGGAAAACATTCTGGAATACACGTTCATCCTCGAACGCATCGCCCCCGGGCTGGCCCGGTTCCGGCTGGCCGGAAGCCATCTAAGCAAGATCGCCGGCATGGAAGTGCGCGGCATGCCGCTGACCGCTTTTTTCGAGCCCTCGTCGCGCGACCGGATCACCGAAGAGTTGGAAACGGTTTTTTCCGAACCCGCGATCGGAGAGTTCGGCTTGGTTTCGAAAGGCAAGCTGGGTCGGGTCCGGCTCGAGGCGCGGATGATCCTGCTGCCGCTGCGCAGCGACCTGGGCGATGTCAGCCGGATTCTTGGCGTTCTGGTCAGTGATGGCGCAATCGGCGCCACGCCCCGCCGTTTTACGATCGAAGCCAGCCAGGTCCGGCCGCTAGTCGCGGTTCGGCGGCGGGCTGAAAAAACCCGGCTCGAGTCCGGGTTTGCCGAGGAACAGGCCGAGTTCAAGGGCCCGTCTGGCCATCTGAAGCTTGTCTATTCCCGAGACGATTGATCCCTGCTGGGTCGAACGAAAAACGGCGGGCCGAGGCCCGCCGTTCCCGTTTCGGATCAACCGAGATCAGCCTGCTGCGCGATTCTTGCGTTCGCGGCGCAGGTTGGTCAGCTCTTCGGCCACCAAGAACGCCAGCTCGAGCGACTGCGACGCGTTCAGGCGCGGGTCGCAGGCGGTGTGGTAGCGGTCCGACAGGTCCTCTTCGCTGACGGCGCGGACGCCGCCGGTGCATTCGGTCACGTCCAAACCGGTCATCTCGAAATGCACGCCGCCGGGGATCGTGCCCTCGGCCTGATGCACGCCGAAGAAATCCCGCACCTCGCGCAGGACCGATTCGAACGGCCGGGTCTTGTATCCGGTGGCCGACTTGATCGTGTTTCCGTGCATCGGGTCGCAGACCCAGGTCACCTTGGCACCCTCTTCCTTTACGGCTTTGATCAGGCGCGGCAGATGCTCGCCCGCCTTGCCCGCGCCGAAGCGCGCGATCAGGGTCAGACGGCCTTCTTCGTTGTCCGGGTTCAGCTTGGACATCAGAACCTTGAGGTCCTCGGCGGTTGTGGTCGGCCCACATTTCAGACCAATCGGGTTCAGCACGCCCCGGCAGAATTCAACATGCGCGCCGTCGGGCTGACGGGTGCGGTCACCGATCCAGATCATGTGGCCCGAGCCGGCCAGCCACTTGCCCGAGGTCGAGTCCAGTCGCGTCAGCGCTTCTTCGTACTCCAGCAGCAGCCCTTCATGGCTGGTGTAGAATTCGACGGTCGAGAATTCATGGGTGGTGTCGGCGGTGATGCCGGCGGCTTCCATGAAGTCGATCGTGTCCTGAATGCGGTCAGCGATCTCGGAGTATTTCTGCACGTCCTGTTCGTCGGTGAAGCCCAGCGTCCAGGAATGCACGCGGCTCATGTCGGCGAAGCCGCCGGTCGAGAATGCGCGCAGCAGGTTCAGCGTGGCCGCGGCCTGGGTATAGGCCTGCAACATCTTCTCAGGCTTGGGCTCACGCGCCTCGGGCGTGAAGGCCAGCTCGTTGATGATGTCGCCGCGATAGCTGGGCAGCTCGACCCCGTCGATGACTTCGGTCGGGGCGCTGCGGGGCTTGGCGAACTGGCCGGCCATGCGGCCCACCTTGATCACCGGAACTTTGGCGCCATAAGTCAGCACCATCGCCATCTGAAGCATCACCTTGAAGGTGTCGCGGATCGCGTCGGCGCTGAACTGGTCGAAACTTTCGGCGCAATCCCCACCCTGCAGCAAAAAGGCCTCGCCGCGACCGGCGGCACCCAAATGTTGCTTGAGGCGCCGCGCCTCGCCTGCAAAGACCAGCGGGGGATACTGCGAAAGCTTGGCCTCGACCTTGGCCAAGGCGGCCTTGTCGGTATAGTCTGGCATCTGAACCCGCGGCTTGCTGCGCCAGTTCGATTTTTGCCACTCGGTCATAGCTTTGATCTCCGCTGATGTATTTCAGGTGGTCTCTATACAAAATCAACGGACCAGAGACCATAACCGATTTGCGCCTCTTGACGTCGGAAACAAGCTTTGAGCATGGTGGCGGTCAAATTCGCCGCAGGCCCCGTGCCTCGGCCCGCCGAATCAAGGACAGTTCGCCATGCAAGAACAACGCCAAGTTGTCACCGTGGACACGGACGCGGCGAAGCCGCGCAATTTCGTTTTTGTTCTGTTGGACAAGTTTTCCTTGCTCTCATTCGCTTCGGCGCTGGACAGTCTGCGCATCGCGAACCGCATGGCGGACCGGCAGATCTATGCCTGGAGCCTCGCCGGCGAAGGCGGCGAGACGGTGCAATGCTCGGCCGGAACCACGTTCCAGCTGGATCGCGATCTGGACGAGTTGCAGCGCGATGACGTTATCATCGTCTGCGGCGGGGTCGATGTGCAGGCCGCCACGACCAAGAAGGTGTTGAACTGGCTGCGCCGCGAGGCCCGTAAGGGGCTGCGGATCGGCGGGCTGTGCACCGCAGCCTATACCCTGGCCAAGGCCGGGTTGCTGGACGGCAAACGCGCCACGATCCACTGGGAAAACGCCGACAGTTTCGCCGAGGAATTCGAAGACGTCGAACTGACCAAATCGGTGTTTGTGCTGGACGGCAACCGGATGACGACGGCGGGCGGTACCTCGTCGATCGATTTGATGCTGAAACTGATCGCCGATGACTTCGGCGAAGAACTGGCCAATGCGGTGGCCGACCAGATGATCTATTCCTCGATCCGCACCGATCAGGACACCCAGCGCTTGTCGACACCCACCCGGATCGGCGTGCGGCACCCCAAGCTGAGCCAGGTCATCTTGATGATGGAAAAGAACATCGAGGAGCCGATCTCGCCCTCGATCCTGGCCAAGGAGGTCGGCATGTCCACCCGCCAGCTCGAGCGGCTGTTCCGGCGGTATCTGAGCCGTTCACCCAAGCGCTATTACATGGAGCTGCGCCTACACAAAGCGCGCAACCTGCTGATGCAGACCGACATGAGCGTGATAAACGTGGCGCTGGCCTGCGGCTTTGCCAGCCCCAGCCATTTCTCGAAATGCTACCGCGCACATTACAACACCACGCCCTATCGCGAGCGTGGGACGCAGAGCGGACGGCTGTCGGTCTGAGCGCCTAGAACTTGTCCAGAATGAGCTCGTCGGGCGTGTTGATACTGAACTGCAGAACCGTCACGCCGTCGTTGCGTTGATGCAGAAGGGCTTATTGGTAGAGATAGCTGTTCTTGCCGTTCCAATAGATCCGCATTTCCTGCGAAAAACCATTCTCGAGCTCTATCCGCTTGGCCACATCTGCATTCGTCAGGCAATACGGAACAAGGTCACGCAGCTGACCTTGCAGGGTTTGCATCTGCTGCGGCGTGTATGCGTCAGCCCCCCAAATCGGCTGATAGCGTTCGAGAATTCGCGGTTTTTCATCTTGGTGTCGACGAAGGATTCATAATCGGCATAGGCCATAAGAACCTTGTCGGCCGCGGCGGGAAGGGGCGACAGGCAAAAGACTACGGCTTCGAGAAGGCGGACCATGTCAATCCGCTTTGAAGTGTATCGCTACACCCTTAGGATGATCTGGCTAGCCTGTAAACGGCACCCTGCCCGACCGAGATGAACCAGATCGCCCCGTCTGGGGCCTGTACGATGTCGCGGACCCGTTCGGTTTCTTGGCCTTTGATCTGCTCGACCTCGCGCAGCGGGTTTCCGGTCAGCCGGGCGATATAGTCGAATTTCAGCGAGCCCACGAAAATATCACCGCGCCATTCGGGAAACATGTCGCCCGAATAGACCAACAACCCCGAAGGCGCGATGGACGGATCCCAATACAGGCGCGGCTGCTCCATGCCGGGTTTGCTGGTGCCCTCGCCGATCTTATTCCCTGAATAATGCGTGCCGTAGGAAATCACCGGCCAGCCGTAGTTGGCGCCGAGTTTGACAAGATTCACCTCGTCTCCACCCTTGGCGCCATGTTCGGAAACCCACAAGCGACCTCGCGCATCGATGTCGGCGCCTTGCGGGTTGCGATGGCCATACGACCAGATCTCGGGGCGGGCATTAGCCTGCCCGACGAAGGGGTTGTCAGCCGGGACCGTGCCATCCCGATTGACGCGCACGACCGTCCCCATATGGGTCGTCAGGTCCTGCGCGCTCGGCCGGTCTCCACGGTCGCCCAGTGTCACGAACAAGGTGCCGTCTGGCGATTCGACCACGCGCGATCCGAAATGCCGCCCGCCCGAGCCGCCGGGAACGGCCTCGAAGATCACTCGCAGGTTGGTCAGGCGGCGGCCGTCTTCGGACAGGCGTGCCACGGCAAGCGCGGTTCCGGCCCCGCCGGGTTGCGGTTTGGAAAAGGTCAGAAAGATCTCGCGACTGGTCGCGAAATCACGGGCCACGGTCACGTCCAGCAACCCGCCCTGCCCCCGCGCTGCAACCTTCGGCACGCCCCGCACGCGCTGTGCCTGACCATTGCGGGCCAACAGCAGGTCTCCGTCGCGTTCCGTCACCAGAAAGCTGCCGTCGGGCAGTAGCCCGATGGCCCAGGGCGTGTCCAACCCACCCAGCATCCGGGTTGCAGTCAACGGGCCGAACGATGTCCGCAAGCCGTCCGCCGCCGCGGCCACAGTCGATGCCATCAGCCAGAGAATCGCGAAAATCCGGATCATGATGAAGCCTTACATGCTGTCTGGGTGGGCGATGGCCCATACCAAGCCCATCAAATCAAATAGTGTTAACGCCACCAAAGGCACATCTTCGTTTGGACTTTTCTTTTTCCGACAGCTTGCCTAGGGTCGGGCCAGAACGACATCGTTCCAAACAGGGAGTAACCTTATGAAAAAGCTGCTTACTGCAACTGCAGCAACCGCATTGCTGGCCGGTGCCGCAATGGCCGAAGACGTCAAGCTGGGCATTCTGCTGGGCTTCACCGGACCGATTGAATCGCTGGCCCCGGCCATGGGCGCGGGCGCCGAACTGGCTATCGCCGAAGTGTCCGAATCCGGCAAGCTGCTGGATGGATCCACCGTCACCCCGATGCGCGCCGATACCGGCTGTATCGACAATGGTCTGGCCACCTCGAACGGTGAACGCCTGATTGCGGATGGCGTGGCCGGCATCATCGGCGGCGACTGCTCGGGCGTGACCGGCGCCGTGTTGCAAAACGTCGCCATTCCGAACGGCATGGTCATGATCTCGCCCTCGGCCACCTCGCCGGGCCTGTCGACCATGGAGGACAACGGCCTGTTCTTCCGCACCGCCCCGTCGGATGCACGCGAAGGTCAGGTGATGGCCGACATCCTGAAAGAGCGCGGCATCAACTCCATCGCCCTGACCTATACCAACAACGACTATGGCAAGGGTCTGGCCGACGCGATCCAGTCGTCGTTCGAGGCGGTGGGTGGCGAAGTGACCATCGTCGCCGCGCATGAAGACGGCAAGGCCGACTACTCGGCTGAAGTGGGTGCGCTGGCCTCGGCCGGTGGCGACATCCTGGTGGTTGCCGGGTATCTCGACCAGGGTGGTCTTGGCATCATTCAGTCGGCGCTGGACAGCGGCGCGTTCGACACGTTTGGCCTGCCCGGTGGCATGATCGGTGACTCGCTGCCTGCCAATGTCGGCCCCGACCTGAACGGCTCGTTCGGTCAGATCGCCGGGTCCGGCGGTGAAGGCGCCGAGAAGTATTTCGCCATGGCCGAAGCCGCTGGTTTTGACGGCTCGTCGCCCTACTCGCCCGAAAGCTATGACGCCGCGGCGCTGTTCATGCTGGCAATGCAGGCCGCGGGCTCGACCAATCCGGCCGACTATGCCGGCAAGGTGATGGAGGTTGCCAATGCACCCGGCGAGAAGATCTATCCGGGTGAACTGGCCAAGGGGCTGGAACTGTTGGCCGCCGGTCAGGACATCGACTATGTCGGCGCTTCGGGCGTCGAGCTGATCGGACCGGGTGAAAGCGCCGGCTCGTATCGCGAGATCGAGGTTCAGGACGGCAAGAACGTGACCGTCAAGTTCCGTTGATCGTTCGGTTGACCACATGAGATCAGACAGCCCGGGCCTTGTGTCCGGGCTGTTTCAATGACAAAAAGCGCCACCCTTTCGGGAATGGGGCAACAGGAAGAGCCGCGAAAGCCGCGGACAGGGGAACACATGATCGTCGTCGAGGACGTGCACAAGCATTTCGGCGGTTTCCATGCGGTGGACGGGGCGTCGCTGGAAATCGAAAAAGGCTCGATTACCGGCCTGATCGGCCCGAACGGGGCTGGAAAAACAACTCTTTTCAACGTGATCGCGGGTGTTTTGCCACCGACCAGCGGCAAGGTCTGGATGGATGGCGAGGATATCACCGGTCTGCCCCCGCACGAACTGTTCCACAAAGGCCTGCTGCGCACCTTCCAGATCGCGCACGAGTTCTCTTCGATGACCTGCCGGGAAAACCTGATGATGGTGCCGGGCAACCAGTCGGGGGAATCGCTGTGGAACACCTGGTTCGGCCGCAAGCGGATCGCCGACGAAGAGCGCGCCCTGCGTGCCAAGGCCGACGAGGTGCTGGAATTCCTGACCATCGAACATCTGGCCGATCACAAGGCCGGCCAGGTCTCGGGCGGCCAGAAAAAGCTGCTGGAGCTGGGCCGCACGATGATGGTGGACGCCAAGATCGTGTTCCTGGACGAAGTCGGCGCTGGCGTGAACCGCACCCTGCTGATGACCATCGCCGATACGATCCTGCGTCTGAACAAAGAGCGCGGTTATACCTTCGTGGTCATCGAGCATGACATGGATTTCATCGGCAAGATCTGCGATCCGGTGATCTGCATGGCCGAGGGCAAGGTTCTAGCGCAGGGTACGCTGGACGAGATCAAGGCCAACGAGCAAGTCATCGAGGCCTATCTGGGCACCGGCCTGAAGAACAAGGACAAGCTGGAGGCAGGGGCATGAGCGACAACCCCTACCAGGACGACAAGGGCAACAAAGACGCCTCGATCACCAATACCCGCGGCATGGGCACCATGACCCCGGCGCACCGCGTCAGCGGCAAGACTGAATATGTGGGCGGTGGCCCATTCTTGATCGGCGACAGCATGACCGGCGGCTATGGCAAGGGCCCCGACATCCTGCACGATTGCACCATCTCGGTGGACAAGGGCGAGATCGCCGTAATCGTCGGCCCCAACGGCGCCGGCAAATCCACCGCGATGAAGGCAGTGTTCGGGATGCTGGATGTGCGCTCGGGCTCTGTGCGTTTGGATGGCGAGGACATCACCAACCTCAGCCCGCAGGACCGGGTGGTCAAGGGCATGGGCTTCGTGCCGCAGACCTCGAACATCTTCACCTCGATGACGGTTCAGGAGAACCTCGAGATGGGGGCCTTCATCCGCACCGACGACTTCTCGGACACGATGGAGCAGGTTTTCGAGCTGTTCCCGATCCTGCGGGACAAGCGCAACCAACCCGCCGGTGAACTGTCGGGTGGGCAGCGGCAACAGGTGGCCGTGGGCCGGGCACTGATGACAAAGCCCAAGGTGCTGATGCTGGATGAACCCACCGCGGGCGTTTCGCCAATCGTGATGGACGAGTTGTTCGACCGCATCATCGAAGTTTCGCGCACCGGCCTGCCGATCCTGATGGTGGAACAGAACGCCCGCCAGGCACTCGAGATTGCCGACAAGGGCTATGTGCTGGTTCAGGGGCGAAACGCCTACACCGGAACCGGCAAAGAGCTGTTGGCCGATCCCGAGGTACGCAAATCGTTTTTGGGTGGCTGATCGAGCAGACTCGTCTGGGCTGATATCAATGGGCCGAGGCTGGTTGAGCCCGGCCCTTTTTTGTGGAACTGCAATCTGAAGAAATGATGGTCAAAACGGGTCAGCAAACTTGACCTTGCTGCGCCTGCAACACAGTGTACTGCGCCTTCCACCTGATTCCCTTATTTTTTCCTGACGCCGCGCCCGAGAATGCAAAACGAGCATCTGAATTGAAATGCGTTGCGATTGCTCGATTGACTCCACAGTCGGCAAATATCCATCCCACTGCATTCGCCCGGAAACAGACCGGGCGAGTCCGCTAAACCGAGTTTTCCCCAAGGATGCCAACCGTGAAAACGTTACGAGTTTTCGGCCCGCCCGCTTCTTTTCCGACCGCGCTTCTTGCGCATGATGAAAGCTTCACCTGCAAGTTCATAGCGGGTGGCGCGGAATAAACGTTCAGGCACACTCTGGACCCCGATGAAAGTTCCATTGAAATTGACGGGATATCCACAATGACCAGTTTCCAGACGACCTTCACAACACGACCTATCCGATCGCAAATGACGAGTGGGCCGTCTCGATGATCCTCAACAAGCCCGGCATGACGTTCGGTGTTTCCGAACATCGCCCTGCGATGAGGAAAGATCACGGGCAATGCGCCTTGCTCGGCTCCTGACTCCAACACAACCAGCCCGAAAGAAAAACATGAAATCAATATTCGCCTTGGCGACCATCACATTTGCGGCAAGCATGGCTGCCGCGGAAGAACGCCACCTTGTCTGCATTTCCGATCGCGACGGGAGCGAAGTGCGCCTGAACCGCGATCCCATAGGCGACAAGGGAAGCATACAGACAAAGGTCATTGCCGGCGAAGCGATGGTCTTCAAAGGACTCGGAAGTATGACCTTTGTCCATATCGAAGATCAGGACGTCATGACTGTCGTGGTCCATTTCGAGGACATGAGCTATGACCTGAGTGTCCAAGGCCCTCATGCGCAACACGGTCACGGGTTCTGTACGGAAACAAACGCCTGAGTATCCCCTCAGCAGGCAGAGAGACCGCGCCGCCCCCTCCGGCGCGGTCTTTTTCTTTGCGAGGCGCCGAGATACCTGTGCTCGTGCGTTCGAAGTCTATCAAACCGAATGAAAACCTGCACAAAACTTCAAAAATGCCGTTCCGAATTATTGTGTCTTTCGCCGGCGTCATGCCATAAAGCCGCACCCGGACAGTGAGAAGAAAATAATGGATTTACTGAACGCGTTTGTCGCGCTTGCGAACTTTGTGATCGTGCCCGCGGTTGCCTATGGCAGCCAGTTGGCGCTTGGGGCGCTGGGGGTCACCCTGATCTATGGCATCCTGCGGTTTTCCAACTTCGCCCATGGCGACACGATGGCCTTTGGCGCCATGATCGCCGTGCTGGTCACCTGGGGTTTCCAGGCCGCGGGCATCGGGTTCGGCCCCCTGCCGACTGCGCTGCTGGCCCTGCCCTTTGCCATTCTGGGCTGCATCGCGCTGGTACTGATCACCGACAGGCTGGTCTATCGCTTCTATCGCGATCAAAAGGCCAAACCCGTCATTCTGGTGATCGTATCCATGGGCGTCATGTTCATCATGAACGGCTTGGTGCGGTTCATCATCGGCCCCGATGACCAGCGGTTTTCCGATGGCGCGCGATTCCTTATCTCCGCGCGGGATTTCAAGGCTCTGACCGGATTGAACGAGGGGCTTGCTATCAAAACCTCGCAAGGCCTTACCGTAATCGTGGCCGTTGTGGCCGTGGCACTGCTGTTCTGGTTCCTGAACAAGACCCGCACGGGCAAGTCGATGCGCGCCTATTCAGACAACGAGGATCTGGCCCTGCTGTCCGGCATCAACCCCGAACGCGTGGTGATGATCACCTGGATCATCGTCGCCGCGCTGGCAACCACGGCGGGCGTGTTGTACGGGCTGGACAAAAGCTTCAAGCCGTTCGTCTATTTCCAACTGCTGCTGCCGATCTTTGCCTCGGCCATCGTCGGCGGGCTGGGAAATCCGATCGGAGCCATCGCCGGTGGATTCATCATCGCCTTTTCCGAGGTGACCATCACCTATGCCTGGAAAAAGGTCCTGACCTATCTTCTGCCCGAAAACCTTGAGCCGTCGGGTTTGGTGCAGCTCTTGTCAACTGATTACAAATTCGCGGTCAGCTTCGTCATTCTGCTGATCGTGCTGCTGTTCAAGCCCACGGGCCTGTTCAAGGGGAAAGCGGTATGAGCGAAACGGTCAAGAACACCCTGCTGTTTGCACTGGTCGGCGGGCTGATCCTGCTGACCGGCTTCATGCAAAGCTGGAATACGGCGATCCTGATCGTGAACATGGGCCTGATTTCTGCGATCATGGCGATTGGGGTGAACCTGCAATGGGGCTTTGCCGGCCTGTTCAACGTCGGCGTCATGGGCTTTGTCGCTTTGGGCGGGCTGGCGGTGGTTCTGGTCTCGACCCCGCCGACGCCCGGAGCCTGGTCTGCCGGCGGGTACGGGATCGTGCTTGCGCTTCTGCTGGGGGCGGGCACCGTGGTTGCGGCGGTCATGGCGGCCAGAAAACTGCCCAAGGGACGCACTCAAACGCTTGCGATCATTGCGATCCTCGTCGTCGGGTTCTTCGTGTATCGCGCCGTGTTCGACCCCAGCGTCGCAGCCGTCGAGGCGATCGACCCCGCAGTGGCCGGCAATATCGGCGGTTTGAACCTTCCGGTGCTTCTGGCCTGGCCCGCCGGTGGCCTTCTGGCCGCCGGAGCCGCATGGCTGATCGGCAAGACGGCCCTTGGGCTGCGGTCGGATTACCTGGCCATTGCCACGCTGGGCATCGCTGAAATCATCATTGCCATCATGAAGAACGAGGACTGGCTGGCGCGCGGCGTCAAGAACGTTTATGGCATCCCGCGCCCCACCCCGTTCGTGGGCTATGAGATCGACCTGCAAAGCGATCCGTCCTTTGTCGAACGTGCCGCGGGTCTGGGCCTGGACCCGGTCACCGCATCGACGCTGTGGGTCAAGACCGGCTATGCCTTCCTGTTCCTCGTCGTGCTGCTGGTCCTGCTGTGGATGGCTCAGATGGCGCTCAAAAGCCCGTGGGGCCGCATGATGCGGGCCATCCGCGACAACGAGGTGGCGGCCGAGGCCATGGGCAAGGATGTCACCCGCCGCCATCTGCAGATTTTCGTGCTGGGCTCGGCCATCTGCGGCATTGCCGGGGCGATGATGACCACGTTGGACGGGCAGTTGACCCCCAGCGCCTATCAGCCGCTGCGGTTCACGTTCCTCGTCTGGGTGATGGTGATCGTCGGTGGATCGGGCAACAATTTCGGCTCGGTCCTTGGGGCGTTTCTGATCTGGTTCCTGTGGGTGCAGGTCGAACCGATCGGTTTGTGGTTGATGGATCTGATTACCGCCGGTATGCCGGACGGCAGCGCGCTCAAGACGCATCTTCTGGACAGTGCGGCCCATATGCGCCTGTTCACGATGGGCCTGATCCTGCTTATTGTTCTCAGATTCAGTCCAAGGGGCCTGATCCCCGAGAAATAGGCGCCAGCGCCTGCAAATTGCACAAGCCGCGCCGGCCTTCTGGCGCGGCTTGTTGATTCCGGGCTTCGAAATGAATAGGAAAATCAGGCGCGTCCGATCGTTCAGCCGCCGCCCGCACCACCAGCGGATACCAACCCAGACCTCTAGAGTATTGGAACACCATGACTTCCACCACCGTCAAATCAACCGTGCTGTTGGCCGGGCTGGCCGTTCTGGCCGGATGCATTCCATCGCCCCGCGACCTCGAAACAACCCCAGTCAAGGTTCAGACACCCAAGGGCGTCGTCACCTGTCAGCTGTACAGGCAGGACCGGGTCGACTGGGATCGTGCGATTGACTTTCCGGCAACCAAGATGAGCGTCCCCGAGGCGGATGCCTATTGCCAGCAGGAAGGCCAGCGCCGTCTGGGGCGCTGACATCACCACCTGGATTCAACGGTTTCGGAACAGGCCGCCCAGAATGCCGCGCACGATGCGGCGGCCTGTGGTTCCCTTCAGCTCCTTGATAACGGCCTCACCCAAGGCACTGGCGAAACTGTCCTGTTTTCGACCCCTTCGCGCGGATGATCGCCCGACACGGCTGCCGCTGTACCGCCGGGCCGAGGCATACTCGCGCTCGGCCGGGCTCTGAGGTTCCACCTCTTCTTTGTCTTCGGCGGCCTCGGCCTCCTTCGCGGCCTGCGCGGCGCGCGCTTTCAGGATCTCGAACGCTGATTTTCGATCCAGCAACGTGTCGTATTTTCCGGCCATGGGCGAGTCCGCCATGACCGCCTGGCGCTCGGCCGGGGTGATCGGCCCCAGCTGCGAACCGGGCGGGCGGATCAGGGTCCGCTGCACCATGCCGGGCACGCCCTTCTTCTCGAGCATCGACGTCAGCGCTTCGCCCACGCCCACCTCGCGGATCGCGGTTTCGGTATCGAACTCCGGGTTCTCGCGATAGGTTTCCGCGGCCAGCCGCAAATTCTTGCGATCGCGCGCGGTGAAGGCGCGCAGCGCGTGCTGAACACGGTTGCCCAGCTGGCCCAGAATGTCCTCGGGGATGTCGGCGGGGTTCTGGGTGATGAAATACACCCCCACGCCCTTGGACCGGATCAGGCGAGCCACCTGCTCGACCTTGTCGATAAGAATTTTTGGCGCGTCGTCGAACAACAGATGCGCTTCGTCGAAGAAGAAAACCAGCTTGGGTTTCTCGGGGTCGCCGACCTCGGGCAGTTCTTCGAACAGTTCGCTCAACAGCCACAGCAGAAAGGTCGCATACAGGCGAGGCGACCCCATCAGCTTGTCCGAGGCCAGGATGTTGACCATGCCCTGCCCGGTCTCATCGGTCCGCATCAGATCGGCCAGCTCCAGCGCTGGTTCGCCGAACAGGTTCGTGCCGCCCTGGTTCTCGAGCACCAGCAACCGGCGCTGGATCGCGCCGATCGAGGCTGTCGACACGTTGCCGTACCGCAGAGACAGCTGCGCGCGGTTTTC